>NZ_LJQT01000179.1:6482-15556 GCF_001400515.1 Pseudomonas meliae
CCCCACTGGTGCGTGCGGAATGATAGGTGCCCAGGCGCCACCTATCGTGCCCATGCTCCGCGTGGGTATGCCGTTCTGGACGCTCTGCGTCCTCTAGTCCAGTTCGTGGAGCACCTTCGATACGTTATCGACGAAAAAATCCACGCTTTGCCGGGTGGTGCACATCGGGGGTTTGATTTTGAGGATGTTCAAGTGGTCGCCAGTCGGCTGCATGAAGATGCCCAGTTCACGCAGGCGCTCGCAAAGCTGCGCGGTTTCTTCTGTGGCAGGTTCCAGGGTCTGGCGGTCGCGGACCAACTCCATGCCCAGATAAAAACCCATGCCATGCACCGCGCCTACCAGCGGATGTTTATCGGCCAGAGCCTGCAGGCGCGCCTTGAAGTGATCGCCCACGAGCCGGGCATTGTCCCAGAGCCTTTCTTCCTCCATGACGTCCAGCACTGCCATGCCGATCCGGCAACTGACCGGGCTGCCACCGGATGAGGAGAAGAAATAGCCCTCGGCCTCCAGCGCCTCGGCGATCTCACGACGGGTGATGACCGCGCCCAACGGATGGCCGTTGCCCATGCCCTTGGCCATGCTGATGATATCCGGCACCACGCCCTGCTCTTCGAAGCCCCAAAAGTAATGACCCAGACGGCCATAACCCACCTGCACCTCATCGGCAATGCATACACCACCCGCAGCGCGAATCTTCTGATACACCTGTTGCAGATAGCCGGCAGGCAAGGAAATCCCGCCCGCATTGCCATACACCGGCTCGCAGATGAAGCCCGCCACCTGCCGTTGCTGCTCTGCCAGCGTGACGAGTACCTGATCGATACTGCGCACATACTCCGGCGCACTGTCAGCGCCCCGAAACGGCCCGCGATAGGTATTGGGTGCGGTGACCGGATGCACCCAGTCCGGGCGGGTGCTGAGTGCCTGCGGGTTGTCGGCAATCGAGGTGGAAATGGCGTCGGTCGCCACCGACCAGCCGTGATACGCCTCCAGCACACTCAGCATGCCGCGTCCGCCGCTATAGGCCCAGGCCAGCCTGATTGCCAGGTCGTTGGCCTCGGTGCCGCTGTTGACCAGAAACACGCGGTCCATGCCCTCGGGTGCCAGCTTGAGCAAACGCTCGGAGAACTCGGCAATTGCCGCGTAGTGAAAGCGCGAGTTGGTGTTGAGCAGCGACCACTGACGAGCCGCCTCATGCGCCATGCGCGGGTGGCCGTGGCCGAGGACGGCGACGTTATTGAGCATGTCCAGATAGGAACGGCCCTGCATGTCGATCAGGTGATTGCGCCAGCCACGCTCGATCTGCGGCGGAGCCTGGTAGTAGTGTTTTTGCGAGCGGGCGAAGCTGGCATCACGCCGCGCCAGCAACTGCGCGGCGTCTGCGAGCGCTGGCGCGTCACAATCAAAACCGAGCAAGGCCGATGGCGACGGGCACACTGTGCGCCAGGCTGCCGCCCAGGCAGGTGTGGTGAACAGCGGCGGGCTGAGGTCTGCCATGGTGCACAGTTGCAACAACAGCGAACCACCGCCCTGCCCGATCAACGCGCCTGCTGACACTTGATCAGCCAGTGAAGCATCCGGCAGCACGCCCCACAGCTTCAGACTTATGCCTTCCCCGACCAGCAACAATGCAGCATCCGCGGTCAACCGCAGAGTGCCGTTGAACGGCGCATGCAGCGCCGTTTCGGCGGGCACATGCAATTCAGGTTTCGGGCTCCTTCGCGCTGTCAGGCAAGGTGCGCGACAACCGGTATTCCCCAAAGCGGCTGGCAGACAGGCCATCGTCACCCGCAGCCTGGGAGAGCAGGTATTCATCAATGCCACTTTGCTCCCAGTTGCCTGCCACAAAGTGCTCACTGAGCACACCCAGGTCCACCACTGTCGGCTTGAGCCCTTGTAGAGCGGGCAGCATCGGCTGGTAAGCGGGCTGTCCGGCAGGCGGAAACTCCACACCCACGGCCTGCAGAATCGCCGCTTCCATCAGCGCCATCGGCACCGAAGTGGCGACGTCGAAGATGTTCCACTCCCCGGCAAGGTTGGCCTGGATGTACGCGTTGTCCGGCTCGATGCTGGCCTGCTGTTCGCTGCTGAGCACCAGCACTGCGGATCGAGCGACGATCAGCGGCCAGAGCGCCTGCAATTCTTCGGCCTTCAGCGGATTGAGGGCGTGGTAGGCGCGAATGGCTGGCAGGATGTACAGCGGGTCGCCGTCGGCATGGTACAGCAGCGCCGCGCAGGTCACCGACAGGTCGGCCACTCGCCAGGTGCTGACCAGATCGCCGAAGTCGATCAACCCCTGCAATTGCCATTGGCGCTGTGCATCACGCAGCCAGACCACGTTGTGCTCGGTGATGTCCAGATGCACCGCCTGTATCGGCAGCGCTGCTATCAATGGCAACAAACGATGATGAGCCTGTTCACCGGCCTCGATGACACAGGCGCGAGCGTCGGCGTCCTTGATCACCGGCAGCAGGTGCTTGATCAGCGCATGAGCGTGGCGCGGGTCCCATTGCAGAATACGCTCCAGGCCAGGATGCTCGAAACCTGCCAGTGCCATGTCCACACGGGCACACAGCTCGCCCAACCCGACCACCACCTCATGGCCCAGATGCCCGGCGTGCCCCAATGACTGCCCATCAATGAATTCAAGCAAGCGCACGTGCACCGCCTGCCCGTCGATCCTGATGGATAACAATTGCTCGCTGTCATTGGCGCCAACCACGCCGGGCACGCCAACGGCGCTGTGGCTGCTCAGGTGTTGCAGCGCCGCGTGCTGAGCGTTCAGTTCAGTGCTCGAATAGGCCCCGTGGCAGATTTTCAGCACATAACGCCGCGTGTCGGTTTCAAGCAGAAAGTTGCGATCCTGCTGGCTGCCCAGCGCTTTCAGCGTGCCGCTCAAGCCGTAATGCTGCGCGAGCAATTGCAGCGCCTGATCCACGCTCACCTCGGGACAAGGCAGACTGGACCGGCGGATGAGCGTGGCAAGCGGCATGGAGAACCTCGATCTTGTTGGAAGGCCCGGGCTCGACGAGCAAGGCGTCATGGGCAGTCGCGCAACTATAAGGGCATTGACGGGGGATTGCTCTGCACTCCCCATCAGCACGAGTACTTCAGTGTTGGAAGCCCGCCAGAGTTTTATTCAACCGCTTGCTCGGGTTTAATGGCCTTATCTCGCCATATGCGCTCAAGCGCTATGCTGCTATTACGTCAAAACACACAAGAAGGTCAGTTAATGCGAATACTCGTTACCGGGGGCGCAGGTTTCATTGGTTCTGCACTGATCCGCCACCTGATAAACAACACCGAACACGAAGTGCTGAACTTCGACAAACTGACCTACGCGGGCAATCTTGAATCGCTGCAGTCGATTGCGACCGACACGCGCTATGAGTTCGTTCAGGCCGATATCTGCGATCAGGCCAGCGTCAGCGCGGTGCTGGAACGGTTTGCACCACAGGCGATCATGCACCTGGCGGCCGAGTCCCACGTCGACCGTTCCATTGATGGCCCGGCCGAGTTCATCCAGACCAACATCGTCGGCACCTACAGCCTGCTGGAAGCCACGCGCGCTTACTGGCTGAGACTGCCGGAAGCTGAACGTCAGGCGTTCCGCTTCCACCATATCTCCACTGATGAGGTGTATGGCGACCTGCACGGTGTCGATGATCTGTTCACCGAAACCACGCCGTATGCGCCCAGCTCACCTTACTCGGCAAGCAAGGCTGCGTCCGACCACCTGGTGCGCGCCTGGCACCGCACCTATGGCCTGCCGGTGGTGGTGACCAACTGCTCCAACAACTACGGGCCGTTCCACTTCCCGGAAAAGCTCATCCCGCTGGTGATTCTCAATGCCCTGGCGGGCAAGCCCCTGCCGGTGTACGGCAATGGCCTGCAGGTGCGCGACTGGCTGTATGTCGAGGATCACGCACGGGCACTGCTCAAGGTCGTGACCGAAGGCAAAGTCGGCGAGACCTACAACATCGGCGGTCATAACGAGCAGAAAAACATCGACGTCGTCCGCGGTATCTGTGCGCTGCTCGATGAGCTGGCCCCGCAGCACCCGACGGGCGCCGCGCAATACAGCGACCTGATCACCTACGTGGTTGACCGTCCGGGCCACGACCAGCGCTATGCCATCGATGCCAGCAAAATCGACAACGACCTGGGCTGGACGCCCGAAGAGACCTTCGAGTCCGGGCTGCGCAAGACGGTGCAGTGGTATCTGGACAACCTGGACTGGTGCCGCAGGGTTCAGGACGGCAGTTATCAGGGCGAACGACTGGGTTTCACCGACCCAAAGGACCTGATTGCCTGATCACCCTACTTTTCGGCAGACGCGCGTGAGTGCAGACTGTCGAGCTGCCACCATTTATTGAAGATTGCAGGGGAAGCCACGTGAACGTAGTAGCGACAAAATTGCCGGAAGTCCTGATTCTGGAACCCAAGGTATTCGGTGATGAACGAGGCTTCTTCTATGAAAGCTTCAACGCCAGGGCTTTTCAGGCTGCTACTGGCCTGACCCGTGAGTTCGTGCAGGACAACCACTCGCGTTCGCAGCAAGGCGTGCTGCGCGGCCTGCATTACCAGATCGAAAACGCCCAGGGCAAACTGGTGCGCGTCACCGTTGGCAAGGTGCTGGATGTGGCCGTAGACATTCGCCGCAGTTCGCCGAACTTCGGTCAGTGGGTCGGCGTCGAGCTGTCCGCTGAAAACGCCAGGCAGCTGTGGGTGCCGGAAGGTTTTGCGCATGGCTTCGTAGTACTCAGCGAGAATGCCGAGTTTCTCTACAAGACCACCGACTACTACACGCCGTCAGCTGAGCGTTGCATCGCCTGGAACGACCCGGACCTGGCCATCGACTGGCAATTCGACGGCCAGCCCAATCTGTCGGCCAAAGACCAGCAAGGCAAACGCCTGAAAGAAGCCGATCTGTTTCCCTGAACACATGATCACAGGCCACCCGGCGCAATGTCCGGGTGCCTGACGAGTCGGCGGCGGGCATAATACGCGCCTGATGCCCACGTCAGGATCGACCGGGTGTTTCTGTTGCCTGTACCGGCCTTGTCGCCGGCAGGCATCGCCAACCCTTCGGCGACGGCCAATCGATGACCATGACTTCTGCTGCTCTGCCGCCCCGCCCTCGCTGGCGCAGCCTTGCCCTTTTGGCACTGTGCCTGGCACCGCTGCTGTGGCCGCTGGAGCATCTGGCCGAACGTTATTACCGCAGCGTGCTGGCCAACCAGAACCGCCAGACCCTGGACCTGTACGTCGCCAACCTGCTCGGCACCCTGCACCGTTATGAAACCCTGCCGCAGATTCTCGGCGACCTGCCCGCCTTGCGCGGCGCACTGGCCGCACCGAGCGACGTCACCACCCTGAAAAACGCCAATCGTCTGCTCAGCGAGATAACGCGCCAGACCGGTGCCGACGTCATGTACCTGATGGACGCCAACGGCCTGACCCTGGCCGCTTCGAACTCGGAGCAGAAGGACAGCTTCATCGGCCGAAACTTTTCCTTCAGACCCTATTTCATCGATGTGCTGGCAGGCAGAACCGGGCGTTTCTTCGGCCTTGGCACCACGTCGGCCAAGCGTGGCTACTTCTTCGCAGGCCCGGTGCGCGACGGTGATCGGGTGATCGGCGTGCTGGTGATCAAAGTCGACCTGGACCACACCGAAACACTGTGGGGCAAGACGCCCGAGCAACTGCTGCTGACCGATCAGAACGGCGTGGTAATCCTGACCTCCAACCCGGAGTGGCGCTTTCGGGCGACCCGCGACCTGACCGATGACGAGAAAAAGGCCATTGTCGCGATCCAGTCCTACCCGACCCGCGACCCGCGGCCTCTGAGGATTGATGAGCACGCCTGGCTGACCCAGACCCAGGCCATCGAAGAAACCAGCTGGAACGTGAACATTCTCGCGCCTCGCGCCCTTGTCGACCGCCAGGTACGCACGGTGGTGGCGATTGGCGGCGCAGCGCTTCTGGTGCTGATGTTGTTGCTGGGGCTGATGATGCAGCGTCGTCGCCATTATCTGGACCGAATCGCCTTCGAAGCCAAGGCACGTCGCGAGCTGGAAATGCGGGTTATCGAGCGCACCAGCGATCTGGAAGGGCTCAACAGTCGTCTGCGCCAGGAAGTGCTGGAGCGCGAACAGGCGCAGCAGGAACTGGTGCAAGCTCAGGACGAACTGGTGCAGACCAGCAAGCTGACCGCGCTGGGCACCATGTCGGCGAGCATCAGCCACGAATTGAATCAGCCCCTGGCCGCCATTCGCAGTTACGCCGAAAACGCCGAAGTGCTGCTCGATCATCAGCGTACCGAAGACGCGCGCGGCAACCTCAAGCTGATCAGCGAGCTGACCGGGCGCATGGCCTCGATCATTGCTCACTTGCGCGCTTTCGCCCGCCGAGACCGGCACGCCCCTGAAAGCGTGGCGCTACAACCGGCGCTGGACGATGCGCTGGCGTTGCTGGCCAAGCGGCGGCGCGCCATGGAAGTCGAGCTGATCCGAGACCTGCCGGACGCAACGCTGTGGGTACAGGCCGGTGAAACCCGTCTGCGTCAGGTGCTCGGCAATCTGATCGCCAACGCGCTGGACGCCCTCACCGAAAAAGGCCCGCCGCGCAGGCTGTGGATAAGTGTCGAGCAAACCGCTGAGGGCGTTAACCTGTACATTCGTGACAACGGCCCCGGTTTTTCCCAGGAAGCGCTGGCACGGGCTCGCGAGCCCTTCTTTACGACCAAGACCCGCACCCAGGGGCTTGGCCTTGGTCTGGCCATCTGCGATACGCTGATGCGCGCGCTGGGCGGCGAATTGCTGTTCGCCAACCATCCCAGCGGCGGTGCGCTGCTGACCCTGCGCCTGCGGGCCGGTGCTTCCGGAGCCAATCTTCAACCGCCAGAGGACCTTTCTGCATGAGTTCGGACACAGCCATCGACAGCCAGATTCAGGTGGTGCTGATCGACGACGATTCGCACCTGCGTCAGGCACTTCGCCAGACGCTGGACCTGGCTGGACTGAACGTTCTGTCGCTGTCCGAGGCAACCGGGCTGGCCGAACGCATCGGCCGCGACTGGCCAGGCGTGGTGGTCAGCGATATCCGCATGCAGGGTATGGATGGCCTGGAACTGCTCGACCAGCTTCACGCGCAGGACCCCGACCTTCCAGTGCTGCTGATCACCGGTCACGGCGATGTGCCGCTGGCGGTCAAAGCCATGCGCGCCGGAGCCTATGATTTTCTGGAAAAGCCCTTCGCCAGCGATGCCATGCTCGACAGCGTGCGTCGGGCTCTGGCGCTGCGCCGTCTGGTACTGGATAACCGCAGCCTGCGCCTAGCCCTGAGCGATCGCCAGCAATTGAGCACACGGCTGATCGGTCAGTCACCGTCGATCCTGCGTCTGCGTGAACAGATCGGAGCCTTGGCCGGGACTCGCGCTGACGTGTTGATCCTTGGCGAAACCGGTGCGGGCAAAGAAGTGGTGGCCCGCGCCCTGCACGATCTGTCCAACCGTCGCAGCGGCCCGTTCGTAGCGATCAACGCCGGCGCGCTGGCTGAATCGGTGGTGGAAAGCGAGTTGTTCGGCCATGAACCCGGTGCCTTTACCGGCGCGCAGAAGCGACGTATCGGCAAGTTCGAGTTTGCCAACGGCGGCACGCTGTTCCTCGATGAAATTGAAAGCATGAGCCTGGATGTCCAGGTCAAACTGCTGCGCCTGTTGCAGGAACGCGTGGTCGAGCGAATGGGCAGCAATCAGCAGATCCCGCTGGATATCCGCATCATCGCGGCGACCAAGGAGGACCTGCGGCAGGCGGCTGATCAGGGCCGCTTCCGGGCGGACTTGTATTACCGGTTGAACGTGGCCTCGCTGCGTATCCCGCCGTTGCGCGAACGTGGCGAAGACGCGCTGATGCTGTTCGAGCATTATGCCGATGCTGCGAGCATGCGCCACGGCATTCCCAAGCACGAACTCAAGCCCGGCCAGCGCGCGCTGTTGCTGCGTCATAACTGGCCGGGCAACGTCCGGGAACTGCAAAACGCCGCCGAACGCTTTGCGCTGGGTCTCGAGCTGGAGCTGGAGGGCGGCGATGCAGAGCAGGCGCCACCGCCGGGCGGCGGCTTGAGTGATCAGGTGGAAAGCTTCGAACGGGCCTTGATCGCCGCCGAGCTGGCTCGCCCGCACAGCTCGGTTCGCAGCCTGGCGGAGGCGCTGGGTGTGCCGCGCAAAACCCTGCACGACAAACTGCGTAAACACGGCCTGACGTTTGGCGACAGCAGCGGAGCTTCCGATGACAACGATTGAGCCTGAGCATGACGCCGCCCACGAGCTTGAGCAGGTGCTGCACCACGACATTCCGCTGACCCGCGAAATGGGCATGCGCGTGATCGACTGGCACAACCAGACTCTGCGCCTGCACCTGCCACTGGCACCCAACGTCAATCATAAGAACACGCTGTTCGGCGGCAGCCTGTATTGCGGCGCAGTACTGGCGGGCTGGGGCTGGCTGCACCTGCGGCTACGCGAAGCCGGGATAAGCGATGGGCATATCGTGATTCAGGACGGGCAGATCAGCTATCCGCTGCCGGTACGCACCGACGCCATCGCCCGCTGTGATGCGCCAGAGCTGGCGCTGTGGGACAAGTTCATCACCACCTACCAACGCCGAGGCCGCGCCCGCATGACCCTGCACACCAGCATTACCGCGCAGGACAGCGAAGAACAGGCTGTTCGTTTTGTCGGGCAGTTTGTATTGCACCGGTGAAGCTGCGCGCAGTGGATGCACTGGACGCGGACCTGTGGGAGCGAACTTGTTCGCGAAGAGGCCGGTGCAATCCGCAAAAACTCATCGCTTGAACAATCGCCTTCGCGAGCAAGCGAAGCGTCGCCCGGCTCGCTCCCACAAAAACGCGCTTGACCCTGCATACTTGTATCAAGCGAAGAACAGGCCGTGCGCTTTGTCGGGCAGTTCGTGTTGCGCCAGTGAGGCTGCACGCATTGGATGCACTGTACGCAGACCTGTGGGAGCGAGCTTGCTCGCGAAGAGGCCGGTGCAATCTATGAAAATTCATCG
>NZ_LJQT01000305.1:0-2997 GCF_001400515.1 Pseudomonas meliae
GTCTACACCCTCCTAGGGAGCCGCTGATTTATCATGGTTTACCCTCATAATCGTGAATAAGTAAAAACTTATAAGCGTATTTACTTCTTTCCGTACTTCTGTAAAAGAAGTTCTCTCACTTCATCTGCAATCCGGTTACCACGTTCAGCACATTGTATTTTGATAGCTCGATGTAAGCTTTCTGGTATGTCGATAGTCAGGCGTTTGTTGGCTTCTTTGTCGCTGGCCTGGACCTCACGGTTCTGCACCCATTCTTCGGCAGCTGCGTTGACGGTGGGCTTAGCTCCAATCAAGATTTTCTTAGCGCTCATTTTCCGAACTCCATCAATTCAGCTACCAAGGCTTCAATTTCATTCGTTGCTGGCCCTTCTGCTGAAATTTCAAAAATGGCTTTTCCTTGCGCTGCTGCTTCGGCGTAGATAACACGCTGTGTAATTGTTGCTGACAGCAAAGTCACCGGATAGGCAGCCAGGGCTTCACCTACATCGCGACCTATAGCCGTATTTGCGATTTTACGATTTACCACAAAAGCGTATTTAAGACTTTCTTTATATACTGTGGCCTCCTGTACGAGCTTCACAACCTCATCAGCTGCCCAAATGTCATATGGGGATGGCTGCACCGGAATCAACACGAGGTCACTGGCCATGATCGCACTGCGGGCAAGGTCAGTAACTCGCGGAGGGCCGTCTATGATGATGTGATCATAGCCTTGGCCAACCTGGCTTATTTCTTTATGAATGGATGCACGGGGCAGGCCCACTACAGAAAAAAGCGGTTCACCTTCGCGGGCTGCTGACCAGTCCAAAGAACTTCCCTGAGGGTCAGCGTCAATTAGCAGGACGCGTGCCCCCCTTTTGGCAAGAGCAGCAGCGATATTGACTGATAGCGTCGTTTTACCTACCCCGCCCTTCTGATTCAAAACACCTATTATCATATCGGCCTCTGCGTAAATGCGATTTTGCGTATTTGAGATTAATCTCATTTACGATTATACAGAAAATAAAGTCATTAGGAAGCTGGAAGGACGTCTATTTAGGTGGGGGCTTACGGAGCCGCCAAAATTTTCGTCTACCTATAAGCATCAGTTGGCAGAGTCTGACCTATAGCGCTCTGGGTATAGGATGTGCAGCTCGGTAATTTCGCCATCAAAAATGCGGCAAAGATTTTCTGCCAACGCTGTGGAGGCGCGTTGCTCACCCCTTTCAACTCGGGAAAGGTTTCCCGTGTCTGTCCTGTCTGCCCCGACGTCAGCGAGACGGTTGGATACTTCAGTTAGGGTCCAACCTCGGGCGGTTCGAGCTTTTTTTAGCGGTGTCATAAGTGCTGCCTGATTGGAAAATACAGTGAATTCTGCGATTGGCGCATAATCAATTCAAGCAAAATTTGCGCATACGACTTTGCGCACCAAGCATGGTAGCTGGAAAATTCATGCCCTATGGATATAGGACAAATCATAAGAAACGCACGTAAGGCAAAAAAGCTTTCCCTAGAGGAGCTTGCCTATCAAATCGGCTCGGACTCAGGAAACCTTTCACGTTTCGAGCGTGGCTTGCAGGGGGCTACCCCCGAAAAGCTAAAGCTCATCATGGCGGCGCTAGGTATCCAGCTTACTGCACAGCAGCAAATGGAAACAGTTCTGTACTCAGACCCCAATAACGTATCCGGCGTGCGTCAGCCTATACGCGAGCCTCGTGAATTTCCTCTTATTAGCTGGGTAGCAGCGGGAGAGGTTACCGAATCGCCTGGGAAAATCGGAGAAAGTCATAGGATGATACAGTCCACAGAAAACGCTGGTTACGGAGCTTATTGGCTTATGGTTAACGGCCATTCGATGACTTGCACCGGAAACCCAAGCTTTCCTGAAGGATCCTTGATTCTCGTTAAGCCTGATGCCGAAGTGATCAACGGAAAATTTTACGTAGTCGAAATGCTTGATTCTGGTGATAAAACCTTCAAGCAATATGTAGAAGACGCGGGATACCGGTATCTCCGACCCCTTAATGAAAAATACAGGACCATCGAAATCGACGGTAACTGTCGCTTCATCGGACGAGTAGTAGATGCGAGGATGTCGGGCCTATGATTCCAGGCTACTCCTAATTGCTCTAACAGCGCTCTTCCTATCTCCAAACCCTCATAAGCCCGCACAGCGGGCTTTTTCTTACTTAAATTGCACTTGACGCAGAAATTGTTCTGCGCATAATGCAGCCTTGATTCTGCGAATAGCGCAGAATAGTGCTGGTAGGAACCAGCTCTTTCAAGGCAGCGATGGGTCGGCCTTAACGGCTCAGAGGGTTGGCAACTGGCCCAGGGTGCGCAGCGTAAAGCCCCAAACAAGTTTTCTGGCGGACAGGGTCGCGGCCGGAAATACGATTTAAGACCCCTCGATCTCATTTTTGGGAGATCGAGAGGTTTCACCAAATGGCCTTGTACAAGGCCATTCGGGAAACCTCCCATAACGTAAGGAACCTGCAATGCTCACCACCAGCGCCTTCCTGGCCCTGGCTATGCAATGCGCTCCCTCGATACACCCTGCCACGCTGACACCCATCGTCAAGACAGAATCCTCCTTCAATCCCTATGCCATTGGCGTGGTCGGCAAAGTGTTGCCGCGTCAACCGCAAAGCCTGGATGAAGCTGTATTGGTGGTGAAGCAGCTGGTGGAGGAGGGCGCTAACTTCAGCATCGGCCTGGGCCAGATCAACCGGCAGCATTTCGATGTCAGCCGACCCGAACCCGTATTTGAACCCTGCACCAACCTGCGCATGGCCGCCGCTGTTCTTGAGCAGTGCTATGCAGTTGCCAGTGCCAAGGAGCCCAACCGGCAGGCCGCGTTGCACAAGGCTATTTCCTGCTATTACAGCGGCAATCCCAAACGCGGATTCAAGGCCGAGGCCGCTTTTAGCGGTAGCAGCCATGTGCAGCGTGTATTGGCTAATGCAGGCGGTACCACCGTGACCGTCCCGGCGCTGGATGTCACCGCCACTGTAAAAA
>NZ_LJQT01000360.1:0-4535 GCF_001400515.1 Pseudomonas meliae
CGACCCTGACAACTGGCTAGTGTGCCGTCTCAAAATTAACTTCTCTCATGCCCGCGTGGTCATTGCCGCGCGTGCTCGCTGTATTCTGTTCAAAATATCTTCTCCCTTAGCGTTCCAAACGTAGCGAGTCGGCTGGGCATTTCGCAGTGCCAGAAATGTGGTGATTGAGCTTTCCAATTCGCGAATCGAGCTGAAACTACCGTCGCGCAGGTATACCGTGATGTCCCGAAAGAAGCGCTCAACCATGTTCATCCACGAACTTGAGGTCGGGGTGAAATGCATATGGAAGCGCTTGTGCTTTTCGAGCCAGGCCTTCACTTTCGGATGTTTGTGCGTGGCGTAGTTGTCGACGATCAGGTGTAATTGAAGGTGCTTGGGCGTTTCCCGATTGATTTTCTTGAGGAAGTCCAGCCACTCCTGATGCCGGTGTTGGCGCTCGATAGAACTGATCAACCTCCCCTCAAGGTAATCGAGCGCAGTGAACAGGGTCACGGTGCCATGGCGAATGTAATCGTGCGATTGCGTGCGGATATGGCCGATGCCCAGAGGCAGTCCCGGCTGGGTACGCTCCAAGGCCTGAACCTGACTTTTTTCATCGCAGCACAGCACCAGGGCCTTGTCTGGCGGGTCCAGATACAACCCTATGACGTCCCAGAATTTCTCTTCGAAGTTGGGATCGTTGGACAGCTTGAACGTACGAGTCAGGTGCGGCTTTATGTCATTGGCAGCCCATATACGCTGGACGCTGGCCGGAGAAATACCCGCGACTTGCGCCATGCTTCGGCAGCTCCAGCGAGGCTGGCCAATACGAGGTTGAACCACTTGCTCAAGTACTCGAGCCATAGCGTCTGGCGGCAAGAATGACTTACGTCCGCGGCCAGGCTTATCGATCAAACCGTCTAGTCCCTGTTCTTGAAAACGCTTGCACCAAAGAGTGACTGAGCGAAGAGAGAATCCAACCAGACGGGCTATTTCAACCCTTGAACAACCTTGAGCAGCTAACAGTATGACCCTCGCGCGGCGACCGTCACGCTGACTGATGGTGGCTGATCGTGTGCGACGGCTGAGCTCGGCGCTTTCTTCAGGACTCAGGACGATATCTTGGGCGCTCATTTCTTCGCCTCCAACGGTGTAATCAACGAGCAAGCATAGACGATTTTACAGAGCATTTATTTTTGAGACAGTACACTACAACCCGATCTTCGACGCGCAGGGCAAACCTTACAAGATCGTCAAGTTCGCGCTCGACGTGACAGTTGCCAAGGAAACCAGCGTCGAGCACCACGGCAAGGTGAATGCAATCGACCGCGCCCAGGCCGTCATCGAGTTTGACATGGCCGGCAACATTATTACGGCCAACGCCAACTTCCTCAAAGCGCTGGGCTATGGCCTGCAGGAGATCAAGGGCCAGCATCACCGTATTTTCTGTGATGAGGAATATGTGCGTGGCACTGAATACCGGGAGTTCTGGCACGGGCTGGGGCAGGGCGAGTTCTATTCCGGACGCTTCATGCGCGTCAGCAAGTACGGGCAGAAAATCTGGATTCAGGCAACGTACAGCCCGATTTTAGACCATGACGGGCTGCCGTTCAAAGTGGTGAAATTCGCCACTGACATTACCCGTCAGGTCGAGATGGAGCAGGCGATAGAAGCCAAGACCCGCGCCATGGGCGAGTCGGTTAAAGCATTGATGAACGCCATTTCCTACGTGGCACAAAGCACCGAGACGGCCACCGATCTGGCCAGAATGACGCGTGAGCAGGCCAGTACCGGTTCGCAGACTCTGGTCAAGGCGTCCGATGCGATGGGCATGATCGCCAAGTCGGCCGAGGGCATTCAGGACATCATCCAGGTGATCAGCGAGATCGCCAGTCAGACCAACATGCTGGCCTTCAACGCCGCTATCGAGGCGGCCAGGGCTGGCGAGCACGGCCTGGGCTTCTCGGTGGTGGCCGATGAAGTGCGCAAGCTGGCCGAGAAGTCCTCGCGTGCGACCAAGGAAATCAACAAGCTGATCCTCGAAACAGTCAGCCGGATCGAGTCGGGCAACGAGATTTCGCGCAGTGCCGGCGAAGCCTTCGAACACATCGTGGAAGGCGTGATGCAGACGACTCAGGCAATCGACGGGATCAACACCGCGACCGAGAAACAACGCTTGTCGGCGCAGGAAGTGGAAACACTGATCGTGGAGCTGCATGAAGCCAACCTGACCGGCTACACCGAAACTCTGAACAAGGTATCCATCGGACAACCTGCATGAGCGGCCTGAATGCCTACGGTGTCGTGCAGATCAATGGCGTTTATCTGGCGGTGGTTGCCGAAGCGCTGATGGAGGCCGTGCACTGGCCTGCCGACCTGTACCCCCATCCGCTGACTCGCGGTGCGTTGCGCGGTGTGTTTACCTTGCGCGGCAAACCGGTGCCTTTGGTAGACCTGCGAGGCCAGTTGGCGGAGGGCGGCGATACGTCGTCGCCCACGCCGCTGGTCGCGATTCTCAAGTACGGCGGTGGCTACCTGGGGCTGGCGATTGATGCGGTATGCGACATTCTCAAGGCCCGCGACTCTCAATTCAGCCCGCTGGGCCCTGGCGGCACCAGTGTCGGGTTGCTGCCATCACTGCTGCTGGGCGCAGAAGAATCGCGGATGATCTACAAGCTCGACCTGGGTTTTCTGAGTAGCTTGCCAGGCGTACTGTTTGCTGCTGATCCGAGCGCGCAGGTGCTCAAGGAAGAAGCGCTCGCGGCCAAGAATCGTTTGCTGCATTACCTGGTGTTCGAGTGTGACGGTCGCAACTTCTGTATCGATGCGAGCGTCGTGACCGAACTGGTGGATAATCCTGAAATTTCGGCGTCGGACTTTGCCAGTGACTGCTGCTTTGGCGTTACGTCGGTGCGTGGCACCAAGGTCCCGGCGCTCAATCTGTCCGAAGTCCTTGGTCTGGACCATAAACGCCAGACCTCCAAGCCGCAGTTGTTGCTATTGACGGCTCCGGACGGTCGGGTATGCGGGTTTGGTTACGACCGCATGGTCGCCATCCAGCGTCAGGACCCGGGCAGCCTTCTGGCGGCACCGGGTTACGGCCTGCCGCATCCTGAACTGCTGGCCGGGGTCATGAACCTGGAGGAGGGGCAACAGGCATTGTTGCTGGATCATCCAATGCTGTTGCAGCGCCCGGAAGTCAAAAGCTACACCCAGGTTTACCAGCACGACGTCAAACCTGCACAAGCCTCGCACGATGTGACCAAGGCGATGTTGCGCCATGCCTGTCTGCTGTTTGACGCACCGACCCGCTTCGTCGCGCCGTTGAGTCAGATCGTCGAGATCATGAGCGTGCCGCAACAGCTGATCGGTTTGTCGCAACCGGCGACGCACCTGCTAGGGCAATTCAATCTGCGTGGCGAGCAAGTGCCGCTGATCTGCCTGAGCAGCCTGCTGGGCGAGGGGGCGCAAACCCCGTGTGAAGCGTCCCGTGTCCTGATCGTGCGTGGCGAGCGCCTGTGCTTCGGTTTTGCCGTGAGCCGGGTCGATGCGATCGACGCGTTCAATCAGTTCGACCCGGCCATGCTGGAACAAGGCTGGCAAGCCAGTACTGGCAAGGGCATTTCGGTCAATGACCGGGTCCGCTCGCTGGTCAGCGTCGGCAGTCAGGAGCGCAGTTGGCGTGCGACCCTGCTTGATCTGCAGGGCCTGGCTCGACAGTTGGAATGCAACGTTGATCAGCGCCGCACTGTGCAATCAGTCTGAACCGAATGCTCCGCGCGTGGCCTTATTTGAGTGTTCACCAGCGGAGTCAACGACCATGACTGACAAGAAAGACGAGAAAAAACCGGAACCGCAAAGCGACGTGCCCGCGCACTCGACGCCCGAAGAAAAGGAACGCCTGAAAGACTTCAACAAGGACGGCATCCCGCCTGGGGTTTGCTGACCGCTGTTGAATGCTTTTCTTAAACGCCCGGCCCACACAGGCCGGGCGTTTTCGTGTCAGGCCTTTGTGCTTCAATCGCCGCCTTTGGCGAAGTCCAGCAGCCCGGCACCCTCCATCCGGTAGCGAACCCATTCACTTTGCGGCGCAGCGCCGATCGCTTCGTAGAACTTGATGGCTGGCTCGTTCCAGTCCAGCACGCTCCACTCCAGGCGACCACAATCGTTGGCTACCGCTTCGCGAGCGATATGTCGAAGCAGTGCGCGTCCGGCGCCGATGCTGCGCTTCTCAGGAGTGATGTACAGGTCTTCCAGATACACGCCGTTGCGTCCCAGCCAGGTCGAGTAACTGTAGAAATAAACGGCATAGCCAATGGGCTGGCCGTCATGCAGGCACATCAGCTCCCTGGCCGGTGCGTTGTCGGCGAACAGGCTGCGTTGAATGTCGTTGGTACTGGCCTTGACCTCATGCCCTGCGCGTTCATAGATGGCAAGTTCGGTAATGAACGTCAGAATCTGACTGGCATCAGAGGCAGTGGCTGGACGGATTTCGAGGGACACGGAGGGCGTACGGGATGCTCGTGGCAAATGCTGCCTCGCGAGTTTCCGCATTA
>NZ_LJQT01000474.1:0-5201 GCF_001400515.1 Pseudomonas meliae
GGGGAAGTCCCTTTCATTCGCTATGATGCAGCTGCATTAATGGATGCCGATACACGGCTCTCCACAGGGCAATAATCAGCGGGTGCCGGGGTAGTGATGCGGGTTGATTTGGGTGAGCACGATGGCCTCGAAGGCCTGCCGCGTTTTCAAATGGCGGTGCAACAGGTTCGGCGTCTCGGACGACTGATGTATGTGAGCGGTGGGGTAGGCGCGTTCGGGCTGCTGCTGGCGCTGTCCATCGATCTGTTTTCCCCTGGTTCATTGTGGATGGCCGTGCTGGGCAATGCGTCGGCGGCGCTGATACTGCTCGCTGCGGGCCTGCAGTCGGCCAGGCACGTCGCGATGTGGCGTGCCCGCGCGTTGGCTGCACCTGTTGCCGCAGACTCTCCCGCAACGGCGCAAGCGCTCGATGAAACCGGCTGGTATGAGCGCCTGCTTACCCGGCTGAGCGATTCGGGCGAGTCAATGGTTCGGCACATCGGCAGCTCGACCCTGTGGCTTGCCGGGTGGGCAGTGCTGGCGTTGATCGTCATCCGCGCCTTCTGGAACCTGACGTTGTCTGGCTCCGACCTTTCCACTTCAGGCAATCTGGCGGGCAGTCTTCTGTTGCTGTTGGCGTTCGGGCTATTGGTCATCGAGCGGCAACTGAGCAGCGAGCCCGAAGGCCAGTCGCCAGAGGCCGGGGCGCTGGCGCAGCTGGTGCGCATGACGCTTATCGTTCTGTTGGTCGGCGCGTTGTGCCTGTTCTTCTCCAGCGCTGATCGCGTCTGGCCTGCACGGCTGGCTGTGTTGATCGGCCTGCTGCCATTGGGTGTGGCGCTTGAATTTCTATTGCGGGCTGTGTTGTCGGTGTTCAGCCCGCGCACTCCGCGTCTCGAGCCGCGCCTGCTGGCCGCCAGTTTTATCGCTGACCTGCTGCGCTGGCCGCCGCGCCCGTTGCTCGCTTTGCAGCATGAGCTGCACAACCGCTTCGGCATTGATCTGCGCCAGATCTGGGCCTTTACCTACATGCGCCGCGCCTTTTTGCCGGTGCTGGCGGTGGTTGCAGCGCTGGGCTGGGCGCTGAGCGGCGTGCATGAAATTCCGATGCAGGGGCGAGGCATTTACGAGCGGTTCGGCAAGCCGGTCGAGGTCTTCGGACCGGGTCTGCATGTCGGTTTGCCTTGGCCGTTCGGCCGGGTTCTGGCGGTTGAAAACGGCGTGGTACATGAGCTTGCGACCAGTGTTTCTGCGGCCGACGCGGCCGAGCAGACGCTGGACCCGGCCGAAGGCCCGCCGCCGGGCAGCGCCAACCGGCTGTGGGATGCCAGCCATATCAACGAAAAATCCCAGGTCATTGCCAGCAGTGCCGGCGATAAGCAGAGCTTTCAGATCGTCAATATGGATGTGCGGTTCGTCTACCGCATCGGCCTGACAGATGCCGCGGCGATGGCCTCGACCTATAACAGCGCCGATATTCCTTCTCTGATCCGCAGCACGGCCAGCCGCGTGCTGGTGCATGACTTTGCCTCGCGCACGCTGGACGAGCTGCTCGGCGAACAGCGCAGCGGGCTGGCCGATGACATCGGCAAAGCCGTGCAGGCTGACTTGCAGCGTCTGGACAGCGGCGTTGAACTGCTCGCCACGGTGGTCGAAGCCATCCATCCGCCAGCAGGTGCCGCCAATGCCTATCATGCCGTGCAGGCTGCGCAGATCGGCGCACAGGCGCTGATCTCCCGCGAACGCGGTACGGCCAGTGACAAGGCCAACCAGGCGCAACTCAATGCCAGCGTTGCCCGCGATCAGGCCAGTGCCGCAGCCAGTGAAGTTCTGGCCACAGCGCAAGGCGCGGACCTGCGCTTCAGTGCCGAGCGCCAGGCTTATGCCAAGGCAGGGCAGGCGTTTTTGCTGGAACAATACCTGGCGCAACTGACCGAAGGCCTGGGCAATGCCAAGCTGCTGATACTCGACCACCGTCTGGGCGGCGACAACGCGCCGACCATCGACCTGCGTACCTTCACCCCACCGGCAGACCCAACGGCGCCGCGTAAAGCCGTTCAGTAAGGAGTCGTCCCTTGAGTCTGTTTCATCATCATCACGATCACGCCGACCACGATAGCCATGACAGTCACGGTCATGGCGGCCACGGCCATCATCACCATCATCATGGCGCGACCGGTCCGGCAGCGTTCCCTTGGCGACGGGCAAGCCTGGCGGCGGTGCTGATCGCCTTCGCGATTGCGGCGGCGAGCCTGGTGCAGGTGCGCTCGGGTGAAGCGACCGTCGTCACCCGCTTCGGTAATCCTTCTCGCGTTCTGCTCGACCCGGGCCTTAACTGGCGTTGGCCCGCACCGTTCGAAGCGACCATTCCGGTGGATCTGCGCCTGCGTACCACGTCCAGCGGTTTGCAGGATGTCGGCACCCGTGACGGCTTGCGCATCATCGTTCAGGCCTATGTGGCGTGGCAGGTACAGGGCGATGCCGACAACGTGCAGCGCTTCATGCGCGCGGTACAAAACCAGCCCGACGAAGCAGCGCGGCAGATCCGCACCTTTGTCGGCTCTGCGCTGGAAACCACCGCGAGCAGTTTCGACCTGTCCAGCCTGGTGAACACCGACGCCAACAAGGTGAATATCACCGCGTTCGAAAATCAGCTGCGCCAGCAGATCGATCAGCAACTGCTGGCGACCTATGGCGTTCGTGTTCTGCAGGTAGGCGTCGAACGACTGACCCTGCCGTCGGTGACGCTTAACGCCACCGTGGATCGCATGCGCGCCGAACGCGAGACCATCGCCACCGAGCGGACCGCCGTGGGCAAGCGTGAAGCGGCGCAGATTCGCTCGGCAGCCGAGCGCGACGCGCGCATTGTCGAGGCCGATGCCACGGTCAAGGCGGCCGATATCGAAGCGCAGTCCCGTGTTGAAGCCGCGCAGATCTATGGCCGCGCCTATGCGGGGTCGCCGCAGCTCTACAACCTGCTGCGCTCGCTGGACACGCTGGGCACCATCGTGACGCCGGGTACTCGCCTGATACTGCGCACCGACGCCGCGCCATTCCGCGTGCTGGTGGATGGCCCGCCAACGCTGGACGGCAAGAGCGGAACGCAGCCATGAGCCAACCGGTCGACGAGCCCGTAACGCAACGACCGCCTGCCAACAGCCCCTGGTTGCAGGCGAGCCGACTGGCGTTCATCGGACTTTATGGCGTGACCCTGCTGGCTGCGCTTGCCTGGGCGACGTCCAACGTGCGCCAGATCGATCCGCAGAACCGTGCCGTGGTCATGCGCTTCGGCGCGCTCGAGCGGGTGCAGAACGCAGGATTGCTGACCGCCTGGCCGCAGCCGTTCGAGCAGGTAGTGCTGCTGCCCTCGGCTGATCGGGTGATCGAGCGACGGGTGGAAACCCTGCTGCGTTCGCCAGCGGCACTCAAAGCCGATGAAATCGCGACCCTGTCAGCGCCGATGAGCGATGCTCTGGCAGGTTCTGGTTTTCTGCTGACCGGTGATGCCGGTGTGGTGCAGCTGGACGTCACCGTGTTCTACAAAGTGACTGACCCCAACGCCTTCGTATTGCAGGGCGATCATGTATTGCCCGCACTGGACCGGCTGGTCAATCGCAGCGCCGTGGCGCTGACTGCAGCGCGAGACCTGGACACCATTCTGGTTGCCCGCCCCGAGCTCATCGGCGCTGACAGTCAGGCGGCAGAGCGTCGTGAGCGGCTGCGCGGCGATCTTGTGCGCGGCATCAATCAACGCCTGGCTGAGCTCAACGCGACCGGGATGGGCATCGGCGTCGAAGTCGCTCGGGTGGATGTGCAGTCGAGCCTGCCGACGTCGGCGGTCAATGCTTTCAATGCCGTGCTGACGGCCAGTCAGCAGGCTGACCAGGCCGTGGCCAACGCACGCACGGATGCAGAAAAACTGACCCAGACCGCCAATCAACACGCTGATCGGACCCTGCAAGTGGCGCACGCACAAGCTTCCGAGCGCCTGGCCAAGGCACAAGCAGCCACCGCGACCGTCGTCAGCCTGGCGCAATCTGCCGAGAACCGCAGCGATCCCGGCCTCATGCAGCGCCTTTACCGTGAACGTGTGCCGGGCATTCTGCATCAGGCAGGTTCGGTCACCACCGTCGATCCCAAAGACGATTCCCGCCTGATCATTCAGGGAGCACCGCAATGAGTGGCGAAGCCGTTCACACCCATCACGCCATCAAACCGCAAGCTGATGGCAGTCTGCTGAGCAACGCAGAGCAGCGTAGCGCAGCCCGGCAATTGACCCTCGCGATGCTGGCGCTGGGCCTGTTGGCATTGGGTCTGGTCTGGCGTTTTTTCGCTCCGGAACAGGCAGGTGTCAGCCAATTGCTGTTGGGCGCTGCCTCGCTGCTGGTGGCGATACCTGTGATCAGCGCCGGTTGGCACAGCCTGCGGCATCCAAGCCTGCATGGCATCACCGATCAGTTGATCGCGCTGGCGATGCTCGGTGCCTGGGCCACTGGCGATCTGATGACCGCCGCCTTGCTGCCGATCATCATGATCTTTGGCCATGTGCTGGAAGAGCGCAGCGTGATCGGCTCGCAGGAAGCCATCGAAGCGCTGGGTCGTCTGACCCGCAGTCAGGCACGTTTACTCGGGCCTGACGGCAATATTCGCGAGGTCGACAACGCAATGCTCAAGGCTGGCGATCAGGTTGAAGTGCGTGCAGGTGACCGGGTCCCGGCGGATGGTCGGGTTCTTTCCGGGCAGGCCAGTCTGGACACTTCATCAATTACCGGCGAGTCGGTGCCACTGGAAGCCAGTATCGGCATCGAAGTGTTTGGTGGGGCGATCAACCTGGACGGGCTGCTGCGTATCGAAGTGACCCGCATCGGCGATGAGTCCACGCTGGGCAAGGTCATCGCGCTGATGCAGAGCGCGGAGCGTTCCAAGCCGCCGATCACACGCCTGCTGGAACGCTACGCAGGCAGCTACATGGTGCTGGTTTTGCTGATCGCGGCGCTGACTTGGTTTATTACTCAGGATGCTCAGGCGATGCTGGCGGTGCTGGTGGCTGCCTGTCCCTGCGCACTGGTGCTTTCGGCTCCGGCCACGGCCATCGCCGGTATCGCAGTCGCCGCGCGGCACGGCATTTTGATCCGCAGTTCGGCGTTTCTCGAAGAACTGGCTGACCTGAACTCACTGGTTGTGGATAAAACCGGCACCCTGACCTATGGCCGACTGCGCTC
>NZ_LJQT01000474.1:5206-41364 GCF_001400515.1 Pseudomonas meliae
AGGCTGACGGGCCGCAGCATCCGCAATTGCTCGAACTGGCGGCCAGCCTGGGGTCGGCCAGCAGTCACCCGGTCAGCCGTGCATTGGCCGGGCTTGTGGATAACACTCGGCTGCTGCCGTTGCTGGACACCCGTGAGCGGCAGGGACTGGGTGTGGTGGCGTTCACCGGGCAGGGTGAGGCAGCGCTGGGTCGTCCGGAATTGTTCGAGCAGTTGGGCATTGTCACCCCCGGCGTACCTGCACATGACGGTCCGCTGGCCGGGTTGTCGCTGGATGGCGTTTTCCTGGCCTGGCTGCTGCTGGCCGACAGCGTCAAGCCTGAAGCGCAGGCTGCGCTGTTTGAATTACGTGAGCTGGGCATGGGACGGCAGTTGCTGTTGACCGGCGACCGACAAAGCGTGGCCGACAACCTGGCACACGATATTGGCATAGCAGACGTTCAGGCGCAGGCATTGCCGGAGGACAAACTGAACCGTGTCATGGGCGAGATCGCCAGTGGCTTCCGGCCGATGGTGGTCGGTGACGGGGTCAACGATTCGCTGGCTCTCAAGGCAGGCGTGGTCGGCGTCGCGATGGGGGCGGGCGGGGCGGACATTGCCCTGGCTTCCGCCGATATCGTGCTGATCGGCAGCGATCTGCGTCGCCTGGGCACCTGTGTGCGGCTCAGCCGTCAGTGCCGTCAGACCTTACAGGTCAACGTGATCATCGGTCTGGGCTGGACGCTGGCCATCGTTGCGCTGGCCGCCTTTGGTCTGCTCGGCGCTGCCGGCGCAATGGTCGCGGCTATCCTGCACAATCTGAGCACCTTATTAGTGTTGGGCAATGCCGGTCGCCTGCTGCGCTTTCAGGAGCCATTGCTGAAGCTCTAGGCATTTGGTGAACGACAAGGCTCAGGCTAGCGGCGCTGATCAGCGCTATAAAACGGCTTGAGCTTTGACGAATTCTGTTACAAATTAAGCGCTGTGTTTCAGTGCGTGATCCAAATTCAGGCTGTCTTTCGGCTCGAATCAGTGGGCACAGGGCTGTTCCCCGAAGTTGATTCATTGCAGTTTTGCCGTCGCCAATAGCCTTTGCGGGCCCTTTTGCGGGGCCCTTGCTGGATTACTCTTTTTGAGTTTCTGGATAAGGGGGTGATTTTGAATGCTTACACAACTTCCAACGACCTTGCAGAACCTTCATCTGCCGTTACGGCTCAAGCTCTGGGACGGCCATCAGATGGACCTGGGGCCTGCGCCCAGCGTCACGATAGTGGTCAAGGACCCGCAACTGGTCTCCGATTTCAACCACCCCAGCCTGGGCTTGCTCGGCAGTGCCTTCGTAGAGGGGCGGCTGGAGCTGGAAGGTTCGATCAGCGAAGTTGTCCGGGTTTGCGATGAACTGACTCATGCCCTTGTGGATGATGATGACAGCACCGACAACCCGATCCGCGTCCAGCATGACAAGGACACTGACGCCGCGTCGATTGCCTACCATTACGACGTATCCAACGACTTCTACCAGCTCTGGCTCGACAAAGAGATGGTCTACTCCTGCGCGTACTTCAAGACCGGTGACGAATCGCTCGAGCAGGCGCAGCAGGATAAATTCCACCATCTGTGCCGCAAGTTACGGCTCAAGCCAGGTGAGTATCTGCTGGACGTGGGGTGCGGCTGGGGCGGACTGGCGCGGTTTGCCGCTCGCGAATATGGCGCGAAGGTTTTCGGCATCACGCTCAGCGAGCAACAACTGACGCTGGCCCGTCAACGAGTGCAGGCCGAGGGCTTGCAGGACAAGGTCGACCTGCAACTGCTCGACTACCGCGACCTGCCGCAGGATGCGCGCTTCGACAAGGTGGTCAGCGTCGGTATGTTCGAGCACGTAGGGCACGCTAATTTGCCGTTGTACGCGCAATGCCTGTTCGGTGCGGTGAAGGAGGGCGGCCTGGTCATGAATCACGGGATCACCGCCCGGCATACGGACGGGTGTCCTGTCGGGCGCGGTGCCGGGGAGTTCATCGACCGCTATGTATTCCCCAACGGCGAGCTGCCGCACGTGGCCATGATCAGCGCCCATATCAGTGAAGCCGGGCTGGAAATAGTCGACGTGGAAAGCCTGCGCCCGCACTACGCCAGAACGCTGGAACACTGGAGCGCGCGGCTTGAATCAAGGCTCGGCGAAGCCGCCCGTATCGTGCCCGAACATACCCTGCGCATCTGGCGTCTGTACCTGGCGGGCTGCGCCTATGGATTCGCCAAGGGCTGGATCAACCTGCACCAGATACTCGCCGTGAAGCCCTTTGCCGATGGCAAGACCGGGTTGCCGCTGACGCGGGAGGATATTTATGGATGAGCTTTAGTTAGGAACACCGAGGCCGGGATACTCTGAGAGTCTTAAGTGTCTTGAGCACGCAAGGCGGCGTTCGTGCTCGGCAGGCCGATTAGCAGAGGGTTACGATGCGCTCGAATATGTCTTTCATGGGGCCATAGTTCACGTTGACGCCATCAATATTGGCCCTTACCCATTCCTCCTGACTGACGGTTGCCCAATCGAGCTCATAGCCTGCAGACAAGGCAAGGTGCTCAAAGAGAATGCGCTGAACCCTGCCGTTGCCTTCGCGGAAGGGGTGAATCATATTGAGTTCACAGTAATACTCTGCCAAGCCTCCGCAAAAAGCGTCTTTGTCCAATGCGCCCAGCCAGTTTTTCCTCTGAAGACTGGCAAAAATTTTAGCCGCCTCCACCTCAATTCGTGCGCAGGTACAAAAGCGAGTTCCACCTTTTGAAATATCGACACTTCTGATGTTTCCGGCCCACTCATAGAGGTCGGAAAAGAGTAGGTGATGCAGCTGTTTTAAATTGTCGAGACTGTAAGGAGGTGCGACGTACTGGACGCGATTAACGGTAATGGCAGTGATGTCTCGCTCTGCTGCTTCAAGGTCATCCATGTCTTGAATGTTCAGCTTGTTTTTCAGTACCGATGAGCCGGGATAGCAATAGTGGTCATGAGAAGCATCGTATCTGTCCATTGATCATCTTCTGTGCTTGGCCAGTATCATCTCCAAAGACGTTTTCTCGTCGGTGAAGGGTATGTGGATTCCTTCCAGTTTCGAACTGCTAATGAAATTTCTGTGTTTGTTCTCTTCAAAACGCTCATGCGGGTCGACCGTACGACCGAGAACATACAGTGAGCATGTTTGTATCAGCCGGTCGAGCTCTGCTTGATTGTGTGCCGTTATTTGAAAACCCAGGCTTTTTGAGAGTTTGCGTTTGGCTTCTCTGAAGGTGTTTTCATGGGCGGCCATGTGGACGGAGGTCTTACTCGCCCAGAGCGCGGTTTTCAGAACATTCAGTTTCGAGAATAACGCTACCCAGCCATTGACCCCGAGCTTCAACATCAGCTGAGTTTCGATGCACCTCTTCACTTCAATAAATGTTCCGAGCTTTTGCAGGTCGTCTATTCGATCAGCCTGTAACACCTGCTGCAGCGACGCCTTCATCTTGAGCCTCGTAAAATCCATTGATGCGCGTGGTTATCAAAATTCTAGTGAAAATTCATTGGTTATCCAATGCTTGAGGTGCAACAAGTAGTACACCTGAATCTTCAAAGAATCGGTGAAATCAGCCGCGCCACGCGCATACCCAGTTGATGCAGGCGCCGCGTTTCGTGGCTTTCCTGCACGGATATTTCGCGGGCGAGGTTGAAGTCGGCAGTGAGCATGGATTCCACCTGGCTGGAGAAGTCGCTGTCGACCGTCAGTAGCATCAGTTCGAAGTTGAGGCGGAACGAGCGGTTGTCGAGGTTTGCGCTGCCTATGGCAGTGATGTCGTTGTCGACCAGCACGACCTTCTGGTGCAGGAAGCCTGGTTCGTAACGGAATACCCGCACGCCGGCACGCACGGCATCGAAGGCGTACAGGCTGGAGGCGGCATAGACCACATAATGATCAGGCCGTGAGGGCAGCAGCAGGCGCACATCCACCCCGCGCAGTACCGCCAGGGTCAGCGCAGCGGTCACGGCTTCGTCAGGTATGAAGTAAGGGCTGGTGATCCATACGCGCTCTTCGGCAGCGTGGATGGCTTCGACGAAGAACAGCGAGCAGGTTTCCTGCGCATCGGCCGGGCCACTGGTCAGCAACTGGCAGAGCACACCATCCTCGGGAAACTCATCAGGCAGGCTCAATGGTGGCAGCTCGCGGGTGGCCCAGAACCAGTCTTCGGCGAACGACTCCTGCAGGCAGGCGACCACCGGGCCGATGACTTCTACATGGGTATCGCGCCAAGGTGCCAGCGGCGGCTTCAGCCCCATGTATTCATCACCGACGTTATGCCCGCCCATGTAGCCTTTCAGGCCATCGACGACGACGATCTTGCGGTGGTTGCGGAAGTTGATCTGAAAGCGATTCAACCAGCCGCCACGTGTGGCAAAGGCTTTTATCTGTACGCCACCGTCGCGCAATTTGTCGATGTAGGCCCCCGGCAGTGCGTGGCTGCCGATCCGGTCATAAAGGACAAAGATGCCTACGCCCTCGGCGGCTTTTTCCAGCAGCAGTGTTTGCAGCTGGCGACCGAGGTTGTCGTCATGAATGATGAAGAACTGAATCAGGATTGTCTTTTTCGCCTCACGGATGGCTTTGAAGATCGCTCCGAAGGTTTCCTCACCATTAATCAATAACCTGACTTTGTTGTTGGCCAGTGCAGGCATGTTTCCCAACTTGGGCATGGCGCGCAACGCTGCATAGGCATCCGAGCGACGTGCTGCCACAGCTTCCTCGATCCACGGCCGCCAGTTGAGGCTGCCAATCGCAATGCGCATTTCCTGGTTAGCCTGGCGACGGGCCTTGATGTACGCGTCGAACGAGCTTCTGCCGAACACCAGATAAGGCAGCAGGGTGAAATACGGAATGAACAGCAGCGGCATCGCCCAGGCAATCGCACCTTGAGAGGTACGCACCGTCAGCAGCGCGTGAATGGCGGCGCCTGTGCCCAGCAAATGAATGAAGCCGAGGACATAACCGAAAAAGTACGGGTCGTGATAATCCATGTGGAACAATGCTCCTCGTCTTTGCTGCCTAACAGACCACAGCTGAACGGGAATGTCGCTATTTTATTCCCCATGCAACTGGGCGACGTCTGTGCCGTCTAAGGCCTATCTTCCGGCTGGATGATTCCGGCCCCGTTTACATCTGCAATCGTCCATCAGGAATCTTGAAATGAACAAACGCATATTGGCCTGGATGTTTTGCCTGGCTACCCCTCTGGCTCAAGCGCAGATGCTGCAACCCGGCTTGTGGGAACTGACTTCTAGCAATATGAAGGTGGACGGACAGCAATTGCCGGACATGCAATTGATGCTCGGCCAATTGCAGAACCTGCCGCCTGAGCAGCGCGCCATGATGGAACAGATGATGAAGAAGCAGGGCGTGTCGCTCGGCGGCAAGGGCGTTAGGGCCTGCCTGACACAGGCTCAGGTACAGTCTGACAACATTCCGCTGACTGATCCGGCTTCCGGATGCACGCAAAAAATTACCGCGCGAAATGGCAAGACCTGGAATTTTCAGTTTAGCTGCCCGAAAGCTCAGGGCACCGGGCAGGCGCAGTTCCTTAGTGATCGTGAGTTCACCACAAACGTGGTGGGTACTTTCAATGCCACTGGTCAGCAACAGAATGGCAGCATGGACACTCGCGCTGTATGGCTGGGACCACAGTGCGGCAATGTCGCCCCGCGTACCTGATCAAATTCAGAGGGTTATGTTCCACGTGGAACACTCTGTCTGAAGGCGGTGATTTTTTGTCACGTTGGCGGGGTGCCAGATGACGGAATCTTCATGAAGGGCTTCATGTTTCGTCCGTAACTGCATGTTATATTGTTACTAATGATGTGGATGAACCCTTCGTGAGCCGAGATGCTCAATTTGCTCTTTGAGATGTTCCATGCACCGACGCCAAGTGTTGCTCAACATGCTGCTGGCCAGCGCGGCTCTGACGTTGCCGTTGGGTGCCTATGCCACACAGATTCGTAACGCCCGCCTGTGGCGTACCAACGACAAGCTGCGCCTGGTCCTCGACCTTAGCGGCCCGGTGCAGTACAAAACTTTCACGCTTACCGCCCCCGACCGCCTGATCATCGATGTCAGCGGTTCGCGGCTGACCGGCGACTTCAGCCAGCTGGCGCTGGACCGTACCGTTATCAAATCCATTCGCTCCGGGCACTACGGCCAGGGTGACGACACGCGCATCGTGCTGGACCTGACCGCGCCAGTGCAGCTCAATAGTTTTCTGCTCGGCCCGGAAGGTGGGCAGGGACACCGGTTGGTGCTGGACATGAGTTCCTCGGCCCATGCGCCCGTGCAGATGGCTGAACTGCCGCCACCGGTGCCCGTCCCGATCCAGACCAACAAGGCGCACACCGGACGCGACATCATGGTGGTGGTCGATGCCGGTCATGGCGGCAAGGATCCTGGCACCGTCGGTTCGCGGGGTGAACGCGAAAAAGATGTGGTGCTGTCCATCGCTCAGTTGCTGGCCAGACGTTTGAAGCGCGAGAAAGGCTTCGACGTACGTCTGGTGCGCAACGATGACTTTTTCGTACCGCTGCGCAAGCGCGTCGAGTTCGCGCACAAGTCCAACGCCGACATGTTCATCTCCGTACATGCCGACGCAGCGCCTCGTCTGACGGCCTCTGGTGCTTCGGTATTTGCCCTTTCCGAAGGCGGTGCAACCTCGGCAACGGCGCGTTTCATGGCGCAGCGGGAAAACGGTGCCGACCTGTTGGGTGCCTCGTCGCTGCTCAACCTCAAGGACAAGGACCCGATGCTTGCCGGGGTGATTCTCGACATGTCGATGAACGCTACGATTGCAGCCAGCCTGCAACTGGGCCACACCGTTCTCGGCAGTCTGGAAGGCATTACCACGTTGCATCAGAAGCGTGTCGAGCAGGCCGGGTTCGCCGTGCTCAAGTCACCGGACGTACCGTCGATTCTGGTCGAAACCGGGTTTATCTCCAACAGTCGAGACAGTCAGCGTCTGGTCACAGCGCGTCATCAGCAGGCCGTTGCAGACGGCTTGTTCGATGGCCTGCAGCGCTATTTCCAGCGCAACCCGCCAGTGGATTCGCACATGGCCTGGCTGCAAGCGCAGAAGCAGGAACAGCAGGTCTGAGCAGGTCAACGGCAGCCGTTCAGCCGGCTGCAGGTGATCTTGCTACGCGTACCGCTTGAGCTGGACACCCGCGTGATTGTTGTCCAGCCCACGCGCTGGACAGTGCCTACCCAGGCTTCGCCATTGGAAGCCAGCCCGGTAAAAAACGTCAGCTGACCATAGCGACTGTTGGTCTGCGTCCAGCGGCGCTTATCGAGTACCTCGTAACCCTTCAACCAGGTCGTCGATCCGGCGGTGGTCACGCTGTAGCTATTGCCTTGGGCATCGCTGCACGCCAGCACCGTCGCGCTACGCGTACAGGTGGCGAGGTCGGCAGAAGGCCTGGGTGGTGCTGCCATCAAGTGCGCGCTGATCAACATCGCCACCAAACCTGTTGAAACCCGTCTCATGAAGATCCCTTCACCAACGCCGTAGCTATTATGTGTTGTTATACCATAACATCTCAGTGTGATTAGAGCCGGCTGCCTGAGGGATTCGTTGCAGCCGACATGAACAAGGTTCAAGCCTTGCAGCTGCCTGGAGAATCCTGATGGCAAATCTTCTACCCGTTACCGTTCTGTCCGGTTTTCTAGGGGCCGGTAAAAGCACTTTACTCAATTATGTGCTGCGCAATCGTGAAAACCTGCGGGTTGCCGTAATAGTCAACGATATGAGTGAGATCAATATCGATGGCAGCGAAGTTCAGCGCGATGTCAGCCTGAACCGTGCCGAAGAAAAGCTGATCGAGATGAGCAATGGCTGCATCTGCTGCACCTTGCGCGAGGACTTGCTCGAAGAGGTCAGTCGTCTTGCTCAGGACGGTCGTTTTGACTATTTATTGATCGAATCCACTGGAATCTCCGAACCACTGCCAGTGGCCGAGACCTTCACTTTTCGTGACGAAGCTGGCAAAAGCCTGATGGATCTGGCGCGTCTGGACACCATGGTCACCGTCGTCGATGGCGTGAATTTTCTGCTCGACTACGAAGCGGCGGACGGCTTGTCCACACGCGGTGAAAGCCTGGGTGAAGACGATGACCGCTCGATTACCGACCTGCTGATCGAGCAGATCGAATTTGCCGACGTCATCCTGCTCAGCAAGATCGACCTGATCAGCTCCAGTGAGCGTGAAGAGCTGATGGCGATCCTGAAGCGCCTCAACCCCGAAGCCGAGATTGTGCCGATGGTGATGGGCCAGGTGCCGTTGGCGACGATTCTCAACACCGGGCGTTTTGACTTCCAGCGCGCGTCTCAGGCACCGGGCTGGCTCAAGGAAATGCGCGGCGAACACACGCCGGAAACCGAAGAGTACGGCATAGCATCAACTGCCTATCGTGCCCGGCGCCCGTTCCATCCGGAGCGTTTTTTCAATTTCATCAATCGCCCGTGGACCAATGGCAAACTGCTGCGCTCCAAAGGCTTCTTCTGGCTGGCCAGCAAATACAAGGATGCAGGTAGCTGGTCGCAGGCGGGCGGCTTGATGCGCCACGGTTTTGCCGGACGCTGGTGGCGCTTCGTGAACCGTGAAAGCTGGCCAGAGGACAGAGAAAGCGTCAAATCCATTCTGGAGAACTGGTCGACTGAAACCGGTGACTGCCGTCAGGAACTGGTGTTCATTGGCCAGAACATCGATTTTGCACGGCTGACCAGCCGAGCTGGATAACTGCCTGCTCACCGATGCGGAAATGGCGGCGGGTGTCGAGCGCTGGCGCACGCTGGCCGATCCTTTTGGCGACTGGTACGAAGAAGAGGTGGCTGCCTGATGCTGGCCTATCGTTTGAATGACAAGAACGCGGTTCGTCAGGCACACGGCGGCACGCCTGAGGTATTGAGCGAGATCCTCCAGGATGACGTCAACCTTGCGGTCTGGCAGCGTCAGCTGCCTGCGCACATCGAAGATTTCGGTGCCTTGTTGCTGTCGATGGGCGAGCCCCTTGCAGAGTCCATGCCCCTGCAAGTAAGGGGGGGTGAAGTCGAGCCTGACCTGACCACGCTGGCTCGGGGATATTCCGATTTGCAGGGGTATCAGGGTTTCATTGCCGACGTTTCCTGGCTGGTCAGCGCTTATGCCTGTCTGCTGGGTGCCGAGTGCGTTGGCCTGCGCCTGCGGGTGCTCGATAAAGCCATGTGCCCGCGTTTCCATGTCGATCATGTGCCGGTGCGCCTCATCACCACTTACGGCGGGGTGGGCAGCCAGTGGCTGCATGAAGACGTCATGGACCGCAAACAACTCGGTCGCCTCGATGCCGAGCCCACCAATGCCGCCGACATCCAGCAGATCAACAGCGGGGAAGTGGCGTTGCTCAAGGGTGAACGCTGGCACGGTAACGAAGGCTTCGGTTTGATCCATCGCTCGCCGCAACTGCTGCGTAACGAGCGCAGGTTGATTCTGACGCTGGACTGGCTGGACTGAAGCTTTATTCAGGCGTTACCCATTGCCCCTTGCTCTGGCCTTCACAGAAGGGCTTGAGGTACAGCGCGTCACGGGCGACCCCGTAATAGTGAATGTGCTCGCGATACGGCAGATTGGCGACCTGCGCATTGCGACAGACACCGAAGGCACCTGCCGGGCACTGTTGCGAGTAGGTCGTTTCGGTCTTCTGCCCGGCCAGTTGTGGCTTGCAGAAGCTGTCGTGGAACAGGTCTGCCGGGATATTGATATTTTCCTGGCAGACTTTCACATCCAGCCTTTCGGCCTGGCTGTGGACCAGACACGCCTCGGCCCACGCCGTACCCGAACTCACCGCCAGCAGCGTCAGTGCCAGGCGGGCGGGCAGCCACATCACTTGCATCATTACCCTTCCTTGCTCTTCAATGACCCACGCATTCGTCAAAAGTGATCCCATGCTGCAAAACATACCGACGCATGTCATCGGTGGCCCGCTGGGCGCCGGCAAGACCAGCCTGATCAAACGCCTGCTGGCGCAGAAACCCGCCCATGAACGCTGGGCCGTGTTAATCAATGAGTTCGGACAGATCGGTCTGGATGCCGCCCTGCTGACCACGGATGCCGATGGTATCGCACTTGGCGAAGTGGCTGGCGGCTGCCTGTGTTGCGTCAATGGCGTGCCGTTCCAGATCGGTCTGGGGCGGTTGTTGCGCAAGGCCCGGCCTGATCGTCTGCTGATCGAGCCTTCGGGGTTGGGTCATCCTGCGCAACTCATGGCGCAATTGCGCGAGGCACCCTGGCGTGGCGTCCTGAATGTTCAGCCCGGCGTGGTGGTGCTGGACGCGCAAGCAATGCTCGCCGGACAACCGTTGCCGAGCACTCAACAGGAAGCACTGGCGGATGCAGGGCTTGTGGTCATGAACAAGTCCGAGCAGCTGGATGAAGTCTCTCGCTTGGCATTGGCCGAACAGTTGCTGCCGCACGCCTTGATCTGGACCCGATACGGGGAGCTGCACCCGAGCCAAATACCGGGGTTCAACGCCGCTGCCGTTGTGGATAAACAGGCTGTGGATAAGTTGATGCTGCCCAACAGCGTTGGCCAGTTGCCTGCGCTATGGGTCGACCCGAAGGTACCGATCTGCCTGATTCAGGCAAGTGCTGAAGGCTGGAGCATCGGCTGGCGCTGGCATCCCTCGCAGCGCTTCGACCTGCAGCGCATTCTGTACTGGCTGGAAAGCATTGAGTGGCGGCGGGCAAAGATGGTTATCCACAGCGAAGGCGGCTGGTATTCCGGGAATGTGGTCGACGGTGCTCCGCTGGCCTGGCAAATCAGCGAATGGCGTCAGGATTCACGCCTGGAATTGATCTTCTCTACACCGCAGGATGTGGATAAGTTGCAGGCGCAGATGGTGGAGTGTCTGGCGTGATGCGCCGCTTGCTCGCGAAGGCGACCCTTCAAACGCCCTCTTTTCGGGGGCTTTGACGCCCTCTTCGCGAGCAAGCTCGCTCCCACAACGATTTGCATTTAACCAGCCGCTACTGCTTCCATTTCTGATGCGATTGACGCCACTCGCTCATTTGAATAATTTCAGCGCTGGGTGGTGGCGTCTTGATTTCAAACGGGTAGGGTGCCAGTTCGATTTGCGCAGTGTGCGCGCCGAACATGGTGATCGTGCCAGGGTGACGCTGCTCGCCGGTCACGGTGAACTCGAAGCCATACACGCGGGCCAGGCGCTTGCGGCCTTGAGCGTCGCGGGCGAAGGTCAGGCGGCGCAGGGCAACGGCGTCGTCCAGCAGTTGCAGCTCAAGGCGTGCGCAATGCTGCTTGACGCGCGCCAGCGCTTTCTCTCGCAGACCATGGGCGTGCCACCACCAGGCCGCAGCACTTGCGAACAGCATCAGCACGAAGATGTTTCCCAGGGTCAGCATGACGGAGTGCTCCAGCGTAGGAGTTACCAGCTTAACTGCCCTGAGTGATTTACAGCCATACTGCGCAACTTATATTTCTCATTATTGCATTTGCATCGTGTTCAGGATTCCGCCCCCAATGAAACGTACGCCTCACTTGCTCGCTATCCAGTCCCATGTGGTATTCGGCCACGCCGGCAACAGCGCAGCGGTGTTCCCGATGCAGCGTATCGGGGTCAATGTCTGGCCGCTCAATACGGTTCAGTTTTCCAACCACACGCAATACAAGCAGTGGACAGGCGAAGTGCTGGCCCCGCAGCAGATTCCCGCGCTGATCGAGGGGATAGCCGCCATCGGCGAACTGGGCAACTGTGATGCCGTGCTGTCCGGGTATCTGGGCAGTGCGGCGCAGGGCAGGGCGATTCTGACCGGCGTGGCGCGCATCAAGGCTGCCAATCCGAAGGCGCTGTACCTGTGCGACCCGGTGATGGGCCATCCTGAAAAAGGCTGCATCGTTGCGCCTGAAGTCAGCGACTTCCTGCTGGAAGAGGCTGCGGCCATGGCTGATTTCATGTGCCCCAATCAACTGGAGCTGGACAGCTTCTCTGGCCGCAAGCCCGAATCACTGCACGACTGCCTGGCGATGGCGCGGGCTTTGTTGGCGCGTGGCCCCAAAGCGGTTGTCGTCAAACACCTTGATTACCCCGGCAAGGCTGCCGACGGCTTTGAAATGCTGTTGGTGACTGCCGAGGCAAGCTGGCACCTGCGCCGCCCGCTATTGGCATTTCCACGCCAGCCGGTCGGTGTGGGGGATCTGACGTCCGGGTTGTTTCTGTCACGCATTTTATTGGGCGACGATCTGGTCGCAGCGTTCGAATTCACCGCAGCGGCAGTCCACGAAGTGCTGCTGGAAACGCAGGCTTGCGGCAGTTACGAGCTGGAACTGGTGCGCGCCCAGGATCGCATCGCGCACCCACGGGTGAAGTTCGACGCTGTGCGTCTGTAACCTTCAGATGTAACCGAGGGCTCAGCATCCATGTCTGAGCCTGTCTCTTACAAGGCTTCTTCCTTGATGTCCTGGTAACGCTTTTCCAGTTCCTGACGAATCTGGCGGCGTTGTTGCGCCTGAATGAAACGACGCTTGCCTTCCGGGGTTTCCGGTTCCAAAGGCGGTACGCTGGCGGGTTTGCGATTGTCGTCCACGGCAACCATGGTGAAGAAGCAACTGTTGGAATGGCGTACCGAGCGCTCGCGGATGTTTTCGGTGACCACCTTGATGCCCACCTCCATGGACGTGTTGCCGGTGTAATTGACCGAGGCGAGAAAGGTCACCAGTTCGCCGACATGCACCGGCTCGCGAAAAATCACCTGGTCCACCGACAGCGTTACCACATAGCGTCCGGCGTAGCGGCTGGCACACGCGTAGGCCACTTCGTCCAGGTACTTGAGCAACGTACCGCCGTGTACATTGCCAGAGAAGTTGGCCATGTCCGGGGTCATCAATACAGTCATCGACAGCTGGGCGTTTCCGGGTTCCATAGCGTACTCACACGGTCAAGGTGTTCAAGGGGCGCCTATGCTGGCGCTCAATGGGGCTTGCGACAGTTATCGGGACGCTGGCCAGCAGGCGGCCGTCACGCGTCATAACTATCTGTTTCCATATATTGCACCGGCTTTATGTCGAAGGGGGCGGTGTTAACCTGCAAAAACCCGTGGATCGGGAATTTTCCTACGCTTTCATCCGATTTTGATGGCGCAATTACCCGCCGACGCCGTTGCAAGAACAGCGCCAGCGGTTTTGGGAGTCATCACCCACAAGGAGCCGTACCCCCATGCATGCCATCAATTTCATTCAGGATCTGGCAGTGATCATGCTGGTGGCCGGCGTGGTAACCATTCTGTTCCATCGCCTCAGGCAGCCGGTGGTATTGGGCTATATCGTTGCCGGGTTCATCATCGGTCCGCACACTCCGCCGTTCAGTCTGATCCATGACGAAGAAACCATCAAAATTCTGGCCGAACTGGGGGTGATCTTCCTGATGTTCTGCCTGGGGCTGGAATTCAGCCTGCGCAAACTGTTCAAGGTCGGCGCTACGGCGTTCATCGCGGCCTTTCTGGAAATTGCCCTGATGATCTGGATCGGTTACGAGATCGGGCAGTTCTTTGGCTGGAAAACCATGGACTCGCTGTTTCTCGGCGCGATTCTGGCGATCTCTTCCACCACCATCATCGTCAAGGCGCTCAACGACCTGAAGATGAAGAACCAGCATTTTGCCCAGCTGATCTTCGGTGTGCTGATCGTCGAAGACATCCTCGGCATCGGCATTATTGCGCTGTTGTCCGGCATCGCAGTCAGCGGCTCCGTCAGTTCGGGGGAAGTGTTTTCCACGGTCGGCAAACTGTCGCTGTTCATGATCGTAGCGCTGGTGATCGGGATTCTGCTGGTGCCCCGTTTGCTGGCCTATGTCGCCAGGTTCGAAAGCAATGAAATGCTGTTGATTACCGTGCTGGGCCTGTGTTTCGGCTTCTGCCTGCTGGTGGTCAAGCTGGAATACAGCATGGTGCTGGGCGCGTTCCTGATCGGCGCGATCATGGCCGAGTCGCGTGAGCTGCTGAAAATCGAGCGATTGATAGAACCGGTTCGCGACATGTTCAGCGCAATCTTTTTTGTCGCTATCGGTTTGATGATCGATCCGAAAATCCTGCTGGAATATGCCTGGCCGATTGCAGTCATCACCGTCGCCGTGGTGCTGGGCAAGATGCTGTCTTGCGGCCTTGGGGCGTTTATCGCCGGCAATGACGGTCGCACCTCATTGCGCGTGGGGATGGGGCTGTCACAGATTGGCGAGTTTTCCTTCATCATCGCGGCGCTGGGCATGACCCTGCAGGTCACCAGCGATTTTCTCTACCCGGTGGCAGTGGCGGTATCAGCGATTACTACTTTGCTGACGCCCTACCTGATTCGCGGTGCTGATCCGCTGTCACTCAAGCTGGCGTCGATCATGCCCCGGCGGGTTGCGCGGGTGTTCGGCATGTACGGTGAATGGCTGCGCAGCATTCAGCCACAAGGGCAAAGTGCAGTGCTTGCCGGAATGATCCGGAGGATTCTGCTACAGGTCGGGGTCAATCTGGCGCTGGTAATGGCGATTTTCTTCAGCGGTGGTTACTTTGCCGAGCATCTTGGCGGGTACATGGACGAATGGGTGGCGGATGTCAGTCACCAGAAAGCCTGGATCTGCGGCGCGGCGTTGCTGCTGTCGCTGCCGTTTCTGATTGCCGCGTATCGCAAGCTCAAGGCGCTGTCGATGCTGCTGGCGGAGATGGGCGTCAAACCCGAGATGGCGGGCCGACATACCGTGCGGGTGCGCAAGGTCGTGGCGGAAGTGATTCCGCTGTTGTCGCTGGTGGTGATTTTCGTGATGCTTGCAGCATTGTCGGCAAGTATTCTGCCTGCCAACGAATTGCTGCTGGTCATCGCCCTGATTGCCGCTCTGGTCGCGGCACTGCTCTGGCGCTGGCTGATCCGCGTGCATACGCGGATGCAGATCGCGCTGCTGGAGACCCTGGGCAATAATCAGGAATCATCCGGGCATTGAGCCCGGAGATTACCTTACAGTCTTCGCCGCGCAGGGGGGTCTCAGCTTTCCAGCCAGACATCCCGAGCCCAGTGCCAGACCGACTCCCAGCTTTCCTCGGTGACCAGTTCCTCTTCGGCAGACCACAGCACTACCGTGCCGTCTTCTTCGACGCAGTAGTAGTCGTCGCCGTCCTGGCAGATCGGAATCAGCTCGCGCGGCACGCCCAGATCCCAGGCCGTGGCGGCCACGTCCGGCAAATAGGTGTGCGACTGCGGATCGGTCACGGTGACGGGCTCAAGGCTGCCGTACACCACATCGCTGACCGTCAGGAGAAACTCTTTGAAGACGAACGGAATATTGATGAACAGTTGTTCTTCAATTTCGACCAGCTGGTCTTCGTCTGGCAGCTCAAGCGGAACCGGGACCGGTTCGTTTGCTTCACGCAGTTGTTCGATGACTTCTTCCACGACACAGATCCTCTCACTTGATGGCGCGGGTTATACAGTAGCGTAAAGCCTTTCTCAAAATAACTATCCGAACGGATAAGCAAAAACCCCGGACATGTCCGGGGTTCTGAACGCGAGAAAGGAATCTGGTTCAACCGTTCTGGCGAATTCCTGCTACCAGCCACGGCTGGTTATCACCCTGTGGGCGCTCCATATTCCAGCTTTCGCTGAACACTTCGCCCTGGTCGAAGCGCGACGACTTGGACACGCCCGAGAAGGTCAGGGTAGCGATGGTCTTGTCGGCGCGATCATCCACACCGTCCAGTTGAACCTGGAGGTTGTCGATGTAGGTCGACTGAAAGCCATCGCCCAGGTCCGCACGTTCCTTTTTCAGGAACTGCAGCATTTGCGGGGTAACGAACTCGGCGATCTTGTCCATTTCGTTGGCGTCCCAGTGCTGCTGCAGCGACTGGAAGTGGCCACGAGCGGCTTCCAGAAAGCGCTCTTCGTTGAACCAGGCCGGGGCGTTGATCACTGGCGCAGCGGAGGCCGGTGAGGAACTGCCGAAGATCGGGTTCTGCGCAGGCTGGCTGCTTTCACGCTGGTACGGTGCACCGGCAGCGGCCATTTTCGGCTGTTGCTGCTGACGACGACGCGCAATGAAGCGGAAGATCAGGAAGGCGATGAGACCCATGATCAGGATGTCGAACAGTTGCAGGCCGTTGAAGCCGTCACCCATGAACATCGACGCGAGCAGGCCACCGGCAGCGATACCGGCCAATGGGCCCAGCCAGCGAGACGCACCGCTTGCCGCAGGCGCAGGACGGCCCGCAGCGTTAGGCGCTGCCGCAGGCGTGGAGGGTGCGGCCTGACGTGTCTGATGCGTGGGCGCCGAGCCCATGCTCTTGCCGCCACCGAAACGCGCGGCGTTCACATCCAGGCTCATGGTGAGCCCGATGCATAGCGCCATCGCGATGCTAAGAAAACGTTGCATAAGGGTATTCCCGTTTTGTGATTGCACGCGCGCCATGTTGCACAGCAGATGACTACATGACCAGCGCGTTAGTGTTTCGGACTTTTACATAAATAGCGTAGGACTTTTCAGCGCGCTTGGTAAGACTTGTGATTAGCCCCACGCACCGAGGTTATACACAGGTCTTGGAACGCCCGGAATAAATGGCCTCTGTGCTTCTGCCCGAAGGGCGTNGAGCGAACTTGTTCGCGAAAAGGTCTTTATAATCGCCAAAAATGCATCGACTGAAACAGCGCCTTCGCGAGCAACCTTGCTCCCACGGTCTGCGGCCAGAATCAAAAGCGGACTAATGTATGACGCCGAGCGCGGGAACAAGAACTGGCACCGCGCCCAACCCCTGAACGCTACAACGGCACCAGCTTCGCATAGCCCATCATCAGCCACTTGCTGCCTTCGGCGAAGTTGACTTGCACCCGTGCCTGAGCGCCAGCGCCCTCGAAGTTGAGGATCACGCCTTCGCCGAACACCGCATGCTGTACGCGCTGGCCCATGGTGAACTCGGTTTCCGGAATGCCGGTGCCGTTGAACAGGCTGCTGCTGTTGAACTTCGGAGTGCCACCGAACGGGCGACTCACGCTGTTGGACAGGCGTACTTCCTGGATCAGCGCCGGCGGGATCTCGCGTACGAAACGCGAGACCTTGTTGTAGGTTTCGCTGCCATACAGACGACGCGTTTCGGCGTAGGTCATCACCAGCTGTTTCATGGCGCGGGTGATGCCGACATAAGCCAGACGTCGCTCTTCTTCCAGGCGCCCCGGCTCTTCCAGACTCATCTTGTGCGGGAACAGCCCTTCCTCCATGCCCACCAGGAACACATGCGGAAACTCCAGGCCCTTGGCGCTATGCAGGGTCATCAGCTGAATGCTGTCTTCATGCTCCTGCGCCTGGGTGTCGCCGGCTTCCAGTGAGGCATGCCCCAAAAACGCTGCAAGTGGCGTCAGGTCTTCTTCGCTTTCGTGATTCTCGAAAGCACGGGCCGCGCTGACCAGTTCCTCAAGGTTTTCTACCCGCGCCTGGCCTTTCTCGCCTTTTTCCTGCTCGTGATAGGTGATCAGCCCGGACTGCTCGATAACCGTCTGGGTCATCAGGTGCAGCGGCATCTCCATGACCTTCGCCGACAGGTTCTCGATCAGCTCGATGAACCCGCCCAGGGCCATGGCGGCGCGGCCGGTCAGGCCCTTGTTGGCGACCAGCAGGCGCATGGCTTCCCACATGGAGACGTCGGCATGACGCGCATGTTCGCGAATCGCTTCGACGGTCTTTTCGCCGATGCCGCGAGCCGGAACGTTGATCACCCGCTCGAGTGCTGCATCGTTGCCACGACCTTCCAGCAAGCGCATATACGCCATCGCGTTCTTGATTTCGGCGCGTTCGAAGAAGCGCTGCCCGCCGTAAATGCGATATGGAATACGTTCGCGCAGCAGGGCTTCTTCCAGCACCCGCGACTGGGCGTTGGAACGGTACAGAATGGCGATGTCGTTGCGCGAGATGCCGGTTTTCAGCGCGCTTTCGATGGTCTCGACCACATAGCGCGCCTCATCGTGTTCGTTGAAGGCGGCATACAGGTTGATCAGCTCGCCATCGCCGACGTCAGTCCACAACTCCTTGCCCAGGCGGCCGCTGTTATTGACGATCAAGCCGTTGGCGGCCTTGAGGATGCTCGCTGTGGAGCGGTAATTCTGCTCCAGACGGATGACTTCGGTGTCCGGGAAGTCAGAGGAATACTGGTGAATGTTCTCGATCTTCGCGCCACGCCAGCCGTAAATGGACTGATCGTCGTCGCCGACCACCATCAGGCTGTCGCCACCCTGAGCGAGCAGACGCAGCCACGCGTATTGCACGGCGTTGGTGTCCTGGAATTCATCCACCAATACATGGCGGAAACGACGCTGATAATGCGCGAGCAAACCCGGATTATCGCGCCACAGGTCGAGTGCGCGCAGCAGCAGTTCGGAGAAGTCGATGACGCCAGCCCGCTGACAGGCGACCTCGTAGGCTTCGTAGACGCTTTTCATGGTGGTCAGGAACAGATCGCCGCTGGCCTGAATATGTTTCGGGCGCAGGCCCTCATCTTTCTGGCCGTTGATGAACCACTGTGCCTGACGTGCAGGCCAGCGTTGCTCATCCAGGCCCAGCTCGCGCATCACGCGTTTTACCAAGCGCTGCTGGTCATCGCTGTCGAGAATCTGGAAGGTTTGCACCAGCCCGGCTTCCTGCCAGTGCGCTCGCAGCAGGCGGTGGGCCAGACCGTGGAAGGTGCCCACCCACATGCCAGCAGGGCTGATGCCCATCAGCTGCTCGATGCGGTGGCGCATTTCGGCGGCAGCCTTGTTGGTGAACGTCACCGACAGAACCGAATGCGGGGAGGCTTGCTCGACCTGCATCAGCCATGCGATGCGATGCACCAGCACACGGGTTTTGCCGGAGCCAGCACCAGCCAGGACCAACTGACGACCCAATGAGGCGGCTACGGCCTGACGTTGGGAATCGTTGAGGGAATTCAGAAGAAGAGAGAGATCATCGCGCATCCGCGCATTCTAGGGTGCTGCGTCATGCCGGGCAAACCATGCTTTGCGTCAGGCAATAAAAATGACCGGGTGCTGACGACCGGTCGTCGAGCGTTGCAGGGTCGAGCGCGGTCAGTCGACCTTGAAGATTGGCCATTCGCAGGCCAGGCGCAGGATTCCGCTTAATGTAGGATTATTCCCACAATTTTTTTCGATTCACCCATTCAGGGCCCGTGTAAAAGGTTTCAGCGTCGTTTAACTGGGCGGTTTGCAGGTCATGTAGTATAACTACAAGAAAGCTACAACCCAGCCCATCTTCCTTTTGCCGAGTCTGCCCCTTGAATCTGCTGCAACACATCGCCCAGTCACGTAATTTGCTGCGCAAATCGGAGCTCAAGGTTGCCGATCATGTGCTGCTTGACCCTGCGGCTGTGATGCACAGTTCCATGGCGGATCTGGCGCACAGCGTCGGCATCAGCGAGCCAACCATCGTGCGCTTCTGCCGCGCCATTGGGTGCACCGGGTTTCAGGACCTCAAGCTCAAGCTGGCGCAGAGTCTGGCAGCGGGTGCGAGTTTCGGCCAGTTCGCGATTCACGAAGACGATTCGGTCGCCGACTACAGCCTGAAGATTTTCGACACTACCCTGCACACGCTCATGGAAGTGCGCGAAAACCTCGACCCCCATGCTTTACAGATGGCAGTCACGGCCATGGCCGGGGCCAATCGGGTCGAATTTTATGGGTTTGGCGCTTCCGGTGCAGTGGCTGCCGATGCGCAGCACAAGTTCTTTCGTTTGCTGCTGACCGCGGCAGCGTATTCCGACCCGCACATGCAGGCGATGTCGGCGGTCACGCTCAAGCCGACAGACGTCGCGGTATGCATTTCCCAGTCGGGGCGCTCCAAGGACTTGCTGATCACCGCCAATCTGGTCCGCGAGAGCGGCGCGACGCTGATTACCTTGTGCCCAAGCCAGACGCCGCTGGCCGAGCTGTCATCGGTCAATCTGGCCATCGATGTACATGAAGACACCGAAATCTACACGCCGCTGACGTCCCGTATCGCGCACCTGGTGGTGATCGATGTGCTGGCGATGGGCGTGGCAATGGCCCGCGGCCCGAGCCTGGTCAATCACCTCAAGAGCGTCAAGCGCAGCCTGCGCGGCCTGCGCGGCTTGCGTCTGTCGCCGAAGTCGATAAAGACTCACGAAGACTGATCGCTCAACCGAGCGTAATTCATCGATCTGTCATCTGCATGCCGCCTGATTGTCACTGTCGCGCTCCATTCTGGTGCTCCCACAAAACGTATTGGGAGACAGGATATGGCTCGGCATTACGATGATTTACCTACCAGCACCGTGAAAACCCGCCGCCAGCAGGAAGACCAGCGCCGCATGGAGTTTCGTCGGGCTATTGAGAGCTACAGTGAAGCGCGTCAGCTTAATCAGGAGCTGTGTGACTACATGGATGGTATCGACAACGCTGTATGGCAGACTATCAAGTTGCCCGCGGTCGACCGTCGAAACGCTCGACAAGCTGGTTGATCTGCGCACGTTCGGTGCGGATGAACGCAAGAAAGGCATGTGCCACGGGTGAAAGGCGTTTGTCTCGGGCCTGAGCTACGCACCAGCTTCGATACAGCGGCAGCTCCGCCACGGGTAGCTCCACGAGAGCACCGGTGGCGAGTTCCTGGCAGACCGCATGCCGTGTCAGCATCGCCAGGCCCAGTCCGGCGACCACGCATTCACGTTGCGCCTCGCTGGAAGACACCTCCAGCGTCTGCGTGAAATGCACGCGTTTCTCTTTGAAGTACTCCTCGCAGGCCCGGCGTGTACCTGACCCCGTTTCCCGGGTCAGCAACGGCCAGGGCTCCAGGTCTTTCAAATTCAGCGTCGCATGGCTGCTCAGCGGGTGGTCGGGTGGTGCTACGGCGACAATCGGGTTGTTGAGAAAGGGTAGAAACTCCAGACCCATATCCAGCGGAACCGCTGACATCACTACAAGATCATCGCGGTTGTCCGATAATCGCCTGATTATCTGCGCACGATTGACAACCATCAGGCTCAGGCTGACTTCCGGGTGCTGGCGTTTGAATGCAGCGAAAAGGTGAGGGATGAAATACTTGCAGCTGGATTCAATCGCCAGCTTCAACTGGCCTTGCAGCGAGCCCTCCATGTCCGAAAGCTGCATGTCGAGACTTTCCAGGCGTCCGAAAATATCCCGGCTGGCCAGTTGCAGTGCCTGCGCCGCCTCAGTCAGGTAGAGCTTTTTGCTGACGTATTCGAACAGCGGCTGGCCGATCAGCTCTTCAAGCTGGCGAATCTGCAGGCTGACGGCAGGCTGCGTCAGAGACATCTCTTCGGCTGCACGGCTGTATGAGCGCAGATCACATACTTCATTGAAAATACGCAGCTGACGCAATGTCATACGCATCAATGACTTACGCATTTATACAAGCTTCCTGAGACGACAAGAAGCGTCAACTATAAGCTTTTACTTATTCATGTCCCAACTTTTACTCATTTTTGTTAATCCTTGATTCGGCATAGGGTGTCCCTGCGGCATTCAGTCACATGCCCTGTTACAAAAACGGGTCGAGGAAAACGCCAGTGATAACAAAAATTCTGATCGCCAACCGCGGGGAGATTGCCGTCCGGATCGTGCGTGCCTGCGCCGAGATGGGTATTCGCTCGGTCGCGATCTTTTCCGATGCCGACCGGCATGCCCTGCATGTCAAGCGTGCTGACGAAGCCTATAGCATTGGTGCCGAACCGTTGGCCGGTTACCTGAACCCGCGCAAGCTGGTGAATCTGGCGGTAGAGACTGGCTGCGATGCGCTGCATCCCGGTTATGGCTTTCTGTCGGAGAACGCCGAGCTGGCCGACATCTGTGCTGAACGTGGCATTAAGTTTATCGGTCCGTCCGCAGAAGTGATTCGTCGCATGGGTGACAAGACCGAAGCGCGGCGCAGCATGATCAAGGCCGGTGTGCCGGTTACGCCCGGCACCGAAGGCAACGTCGCGGACATCGACGAGGCGCTGGTCGAAGGCGAGCGTATTGGTTACCCGGTAATGCTCAAGGCCACCTCCGGCGGCGGCGGGCGCGGCATACGCCGTTGCAACAGTCGCGAAGAACTCGAGCAGGCCTTCCCCCGGGTGATTTCCGAAGCAACCAAGGCCTTTGGCTCGGCGGAAGTGTTTCTCGAGAAGTGCATCGTCAATCCCAAGCACATCGAAGCGCAGATTCTGGGTGACAGCTTCGGCAATGTGGTGCACCTGTTCGAGCGCGACTGCTCGATTCAGCGCCGTAACCAGAAGCTCATCGAAATCGCCCCCAGCCCGCAACTGACTCCCGAGCAGCGTGCTTATATCGGTGATCTGTCGGTGCGTGCGGCCAAGGCTGTCGGTTACGAGAACGCAGGGACCGTGGAGTTTTTGCTCGCCGAGGGCGAGGTGTACTTCATGGAAATGAATACCCGGGTTCAGGTCGAGCACACCATCACCGAAGAAATCACCGGCATCGATATTGTTCGCGAGCAGATCCGTATTGCGTCCGGCCTGCCGCTGTCGATCAAGCAGGAAGACATCATTCACCGCGGTTTTGCCCTGCAATTCCGGATCAATGCCGAAGACCCGAAGAACAACTTCCTGCCCAGTTTCGGCAAGATCACCCGCTATTACGCGCCCGGAGGACCAGGCGTGCGCACCGATACGGCGATTTACACCGGCTACGCCATTCCGCCGTTTTACGACTCGATGTGCCTGAAGCTGATCGTCTGGGCGCTGACCTGGGAGGAGGCGATGGACCGTGGCCTGCGTGCGCTGGATGACATGCGCCTGCAAGGAGTGAAGACCACGGCTGCCTATTACCAGGAAATTCTGCGTAGCCCGGAATTTCGCAGCGGTGAATTCAACACCAGCTTTGTCGAGAGCCACCCCGAGCTGACCAATTATTCGATCAAGCGCAAACCCGAAGAGCTGGCTCTGGCCATCGCCGCCGCCATTGCCGCACACGCCGGTCTGTAAGGAATAGTGAAATGTCCAAGAAGATTTTCGTAACCGACACCATCCTGCGTGACGCTCACCAATCATTGCTGGCGACCCGCATGCGTACCGAGGACATGCTGCCGATCTGCGACAAGCTCGACAAGGTCGGTTACTGGTCGCTGGAAGTCTGGGGCGGCGCGACCTTCGATGCCTGCGTGCGTTTTCTCAAGGAAGATCCATGGGAGCGCCTGCGTCAACTGCGCGCGGCCTTGCCCAATACCCGGTTGCAAATGCTCCTGCGCGGCCAGAACCTGCTGGGCTATCGGCATTACAGCGATGACGTGGTCAAGGCGTTCGTCGCCAAGGCGGCGGTGAATGGTATCGATGTGTTCCGTATTTTCGATGCCATGAACGATGTGCGTAACCTGCGCGTTGCCATCGAAGCGGTAAAAGCTGCGGGCAAGCATGCGCAAGGCACCATCGCTTACACCACCAGCCCGGTGCACACCATCGAAGCGTTCGTCGCACAGGCCCGGCAGATGGAAGCGATGGGCTGCGATTCGGTGGCGATCAAGGACATGGCCGGTCTGCTGACTCCCTATGCCACGGGTGAACTGGTCAAGGCGCTGAAAGCCGAACAGTCGCTGCCGGTGTTCATTCACTCCCACGACACCGCAGGCCTGGCTGCCATGTGCCAGCTCAAGGCCATTGAAAGCGGCGCGGACCATATTGATACGGCGATCTCCAGCTTTGCCTGGGGCACCAGTCATCCGGGCACAGAGTCGATGGTTGCGGCGCTCAAGGGCAGCGAGTTCGACACCGGGCTGGACCTGGAGCTGTTGCAGGAAATTGGTCTGTATTTCTACGCGGTGCGTAAGAAGTATCACCAGTTCGAAAGCGAATTCACGGCGGTCGATACCCGTGTGCAGGTCAATCAGGTGCCTGGCGGGATGATTTCCAACCTGGCCAATCAGCTCAAGGAGCAGGGCGCGCTCAATCGCATGGGCGAAGTGCTGGCTGAAATTCCGCGCGTGCGCAAAGACCTCGGTTATCCACCGCTGGTAACGCCGACCTCACAGATCGTCGGTACTCAGGCGTTCTTCAACGTGCTGGCTGGCGAGCGCTACAAGACCATCACCAATGAAGTGAAGCTTTATCTACAGGGCGGTTATGGCAAGGCGCCGGGGCCGGTGGATGAAAAGCTGCGTCGTCAGGCCATTGGCAATGAAGAACTGATCGATGTTCGCCCGGCCGATCTGCTCAGGCCGGAGATGACCAAGTTGCGTGCCGATATCGGCGCACTGGCCAAATCCGAAGAGGACGTGCTGACGTTTGCCATGTTCCCGGACATCGGCCGCAAGTTTCTTGAAGAGCGTGCAGCTGGAACGCTGACGCCGGAAGCGCTGCTGCCGATTCCCGAAGCCGGAAGCGTGGCCAGAGCGGGCGGCGAGGGCGTGCCGACCGAGTTCGTGATTGATGTGCACGGCGAAACCTATCGGGTCGACATCACCGGCGTGGGCGTCAAGGCCGAGGGCAAGCGCCACTTCTACCTGTCCATCGATGGCATGCCGGAAGAGGTGGTGTTCGAACCGCTCAACGAATTTGTCGGCGGCGGTGCCAGCAAACGCAAGCAGGCTCATGCACCGGGCCACGTCAGCACCACCATGCCGGGCAATATCGTCGATGTGCTGGTCAAGGAAGGCGATATGGTCAAAGCAGGGCAGGTGGTATTGATCACCGAAGCCATGAAGATGGAAACCGAGGTTCAGGCGTCGGTCGCGGGCAAGGTTGTGGCGATTCACGTTGCCAAGGGCGACCGCGTCAATCCGGGTGAGGTTCTGGTCGAGATCGAAGGCTGACCGGGCACATACAGATAATTCAACGATTTACCTCAGGGAAGCACTCGTGGCTTCCCTTTTTTTATTCTGTGCAGGCGGGCCCGGTTGTCACCGCTATCGTTGCGCACGCTCCAGCGTGGGAATGCCGTTCTCGACGCTCTGCGTCCTCAGGATCAGCGAAACGCCTCAAGCCCTTTGATCTGCTGCCCGTCCGCGAAGTTATCCACAGCCAGCCAGCATTCAAAGGCCTTCTGCAATTCAGGCCATTCGCTGTCGAGTATCGAGTACCACGCTGTGTCCCTGCTCTGGCCCTTGACTACCATGTGCTGGCGGAAGGCGCCTTCGTAGCTGAAGCCGAAACGTTGGGCTGCGCGTTTGGAGCGGGCGTTGTTGGCGTTGCACTTCCATTCCAGGCGGCGATAGCCCAGCGTGAATGCTTCCCTGGCCAGCAGGTAAATGGCTTCGGTGCCTTTGGGGGTTCGTTGCATGGCCGCGCTGAAAGTGACATGACCTATTTCGATACGCCCATGGGCGGCGACGATCGACATCAGGCTGATGACACCTTCGGCTTTACCGGTCTGCTGATCGACGACCGTATAAAACCATGGGTCGGACGCTGCCTGATGCCCGGACAGCCATGCATCAAAGGCACTGCGCTCGATAAAAGGCCCGTAAGGCAGGTAATCCCACAGTTTCGGGTCGGCATTCGGGCCCTGAAGCGCAGCCCACAAGTCATCGGCGTAACGTGTGGCATCGAGTTTTTCCAGGCGAATGAAACGGCCTGTCAGTGTGTTGGTGGTGGGCAATGCAGCGGCTTGCCAGTCCAGCAGAGTGTCGGACATCAATCACTTCCTGTTTCAGAGCGCTTTGCGAAATTGTATAAGGCCAGGTCGTTCGGCAATCCTTTCGTACAACTGAATGGCCGTGGCGTTGGTTTCGTGGGTCAGCCAATGCACCTTGTCGCAACCGTCTGACTTGGCCGTGGCGTAAACAAACTCGATCAGCTGCCTGCCAATGCCTGTTCCGCGTTGTTCGGGCGCGACAATCAGGTCCTGCAGGTAACAGGCATTGTTGATGCTCCAGTTGGAGCGATGGTAGATGAAGTTCACCATGCCCACCGCTTCGCCATCCAGCCAGGCCAGCGCCGAGTGGGTCGGCTCGTGCGAATCCACAAGGCGTTGCCAGGTGACGTCGCTGACACTTTCGTCCAGCTCGGTATTGTAGAAGCGCAGATAGGCCTGCCATAGCGGCAGCCAGGCTTTATGGTCGTTGACAGTAACGACGCGAATCCGGACATCGGTCAAAACGTTCTCCCTGCGCTCATCAAACGAGCGATTTGCTGGTCGTTTGCATTCTCGCTTGCTGCGAGGCCGTCGCGTACACCGGCCATGTCCGAAGCGCTGCGGTTCTGGCTGAGTTTGCGTTTGCCTTGCAGCCGCTGCACGGGAATTGCAAACCCTGCAATCGCCCCCAGCATTTTTGCAATGTAGTCCGCAGGTGCATCCTCGATTGACCAGGGTTGCGGGCGGCTGGATTCATGGCGATGGGTCAGGTCAGCCAGCAATTGGTGCAGTTGCGCTGCATCGGTAAAAACCGTGGCCTGCCCATAGGCATGCACGGCCAGATAATTCCAGGTAGGTACAACCTTGCCGTGTTCTGCCTTGCTCGGGTAGAAAGACGGGCTCACATAGGCATCGCCGCCGGGAAAAATCACCAGCGCCTCGACACCTGAGTTCAACTGCTGCCACTGTGGGTTGGCTCTGGCCAGATGCCCGTAAAGCGTGCCGTGCGGGCCTTCATCGCGGCGCAACAGCAGCGGCAAGTGAGTCGCGTGCAATCCTTCTTCACCCTGTGTAACAAGAATAGCCAGGCGAGTTTGATCCATCTGCTCGTGCAGGCTGAGCGTGTCGTTTTCCTTGAAGGCAGCAGGTATGTACATGGTCCATGTTCCTTGGCTGATGAAACGATCGTAGGCAAGGTATTGGTCTGATGTAAGATCCATTTTTTATAATTTTCATGGGACCAATTCATGCCCATCGCCCCTGTCGCGTTTCCACCCACGCTTACCGGCATTGAGCTGGACCCGAATCACGGCTTGAGCAAGCAGCTCTACGAGATTTTGCGCCAGCAAGTGCTGGATGGGCGCTTGAGTGGCGGCATGCGTCTGCCCGCCAGTCGCGATTTGGCACATTCACTGGGCATCTCCCGTAACAGCGTCATACGGGCCTATGACCAGCTGTATGCCGAGGGTTTTATTGAAGGGCGCGTTGGCGACGGTACGTATGTTGCGCAGCTGTCTGAACGAAGCGCTGCGCCTCGACGGCCAAGCCGTAAAAAACTATCCACCAACTTACCCACAGGTGTATCCACAGGGTTACACACAGGTTTGTCCACAATTGCGGCGGAAATGCCGTCGAATTGTTCCGATGAAGTTATCCACAGCGCGACACGCGTGCTGCTCGAAAAGCATCATTTGCACGAGCCGCCGACGGGTAGGCCGCGGGCTTTTCGAGTAGGCGTTCCAGCCTTCGATCTTTTTCCATTTGCCTTGTGGGGCAAGCTGTATACGGCCTTTTGGCGCAAGCCGGACCTTGCTCAGCTGGGTTACGGCCCCGCTGCGGGAGATTTGCGGCTGCGTGAGTTGATTGTCGTTTATCTTCGTTCATCGCGTGGGTTGCACTGCACGGCTGAGCAAATTGTGATCACCAGCGGCGCGCAACATGCAATCAGCCTTTGTGCACAGTTGCTTTTGACGCCGGGCGATAGCGTTGCTGTGGAAAATCCAGGCTATCGCGCGGCGGGTCATGCGTTTGCACTGGCAGGTGCGCGATTGCACGGCGTGCCTGTGGATAACGAGGGCATGCGTTGCGCCGAGCTTGAGCAGGCCGATTGCAGATTGGCGTATGTGACCCCTTCGCATCAGTACCCGACTGGCGTAGTCATGAGCCTGGCACGGCGCCTGGAGTTACTGGCCTGGGCCGAGAGGCACCAGAGCTGGATTGTCGAGGACGATTACGATGGGGAGTATCGGTACAGCGGTTCGCCATTGGCCCCGTTGGCTGCGTTGGAGCAGAGTGGTCGAGTGCTCTATGTCGGCACATTCGGAAAAGTCGCCTTTCCGGCGCTGCGCCTGGGGTATCTGGTTCTGCCTGAGCAACTTGTCCGCCTGTTCAGCCAGCGCAAGGCGGTAGACATGCGCCATACCGAGATTGGCGTGCAGGCGGTCATGGCGCAATTCATTGCGTCGGGGCATTTCCAAAGACACATCCGTCGTATGCGTCGCGCGGCGCTGAGTCGTCGCAATGCGCTGCTGGATAACTGGCCTGCCGACATAGCAGGGTGCGCTGCAATGCCCAGGGTGGTTGCAGGGCTGCATGTGATGGTCAAGGTAGACAGTGTCGCGCGTGAGCAGGCACTGATTGCCAAGGCTGGTAGCGTTGGCGTCGAGATGAATGCCTTGAGTGATTACTGGCTGCCCGACTTCAGTGAGCCTGTGGATAACCGCGCCGGGCTGGTTTTGGGTTTCGCCGCCGTGCCCGAGGTCGAGATTGCCGATGCATTGAACAGGCTGCGCAAGGCCTGGTCCGAGTAGTCCCGCTGGCAGGCGTATAATCTGCACTTTCTGTTACTTGTCCTTGAGATACCCATGAACAACTCTCTTACTGCAACACCCGGACGCAAGTTCGGCGCGCCGCTGGCTGCGCTGTTCCTGCTGCTGATGGGCGCCCAGTTTCTGCTGCTCAGTGTCGGCACCCGCCAGGTAATGCTGTGGATCGTTGGTGCAGCGCTGGGCGTGACGCTGTATCACGCGGCATTCGGCTTCACCTCGGCGTGGCGGGTGTTTATCCGTGAGCGGCGCGGTGCGGGTTTGCGGGCGCAAATGGTCATGCTGGCGGTGGCTGTGGTGCTGTTTTTCCCTGCGCTGGGTGCTGGCACGCTGTTCGGTCAGCCCGTTACCGGACTGGTTGCGCCGGTCGGAATTTCGGTCGTCGTGGGGGCGTTCATCTTCGGTATCGGCATGCAACTGGGCGGTGGCTGTGCGTCCGGTACGTTGTTCACCGCAGGTGGCGGCAATGCACGCATGCTGGTGACGCTGCTGTTTTTCATCCTCGGTTCGTTGATTGCGACCCATCACGTCGACTGGTGGTTGGCCCTGCCTTCGTTTCCGGCAGTTTCGGTGGTCAAGACCTTCGGCGTATTGCCTGCGCTGATCGTGAATCTCGCTCTGTTCACCTTGATCGCTTTCATAACCGTGAAGCTCGAAAAGCGGCGTCATGGACAGCTTGAAACGCCGGTTACCACTGACCATCGTGGGTTGAGCCGGGTGCTGCGCGGGCCATGGGTTCTGGTCTGGGGCGCTGTCGCGCTGGCGCTGCTCAATTACGCAACACTGGCGCTGGCGGGTCGTCCGTGGGGCATCACCTCGGCGTTTGCGCTATGGGGCGCGAAGGTAGCCAGTGGTCTGGGTGTGGACGTCGGCAGCTGGGTGTTCTGGCAGAGCGCGGCGAATGCCAAGGCGTTGGCGGCTCCGGTGTGGGAAGACGTCACCAGTGTGATGGACATCGGCATCATGCTCGGTGCCTTGCTGGCGGCAGGGCTGGCCGGCCGTTTTGCGCCGAGCCTGGACATTCCCACGCGCTCGCTGGTTGCTGCGGTCATCGGCGGGTTGCTGCTGGGTTATGGCTCTCGACTGGCCTACGGCTGCAACATCGGCGCGTACTTCAGCGGTATTGCCTCGGGTAGCCTGCACGGCTGGCTATGGCTGGTTGCAGCCTACGCCGGTAACGTGATCGGCGTGCGTTTGAGGCCGATTTTCTTTGCTGGCGAACGCCCGCAAGTGGCGCTGACTGGCTGCTGAGGAAGTCTGTAATCCCAAGATAAAGCGGGTCGTTTGCGAACCATCTGCCGGTTTGGCATTCAAAGGCCATGCGGCAGATGTCAGCCTGCGATTCGCTTATTTTTCGATGGGGTAGTTCTTTTGCAGCAAACGATCATTTCGAAAATCCGTTTTCTCGGCAAGACCATCGGTTACGTGGGTTGGTCGCTTTTCTGGTTGTTGATTTGGGATGTGATCGTCACGGTCGACTTCATGCTGTATCTGGAGCGCAAGATCACGTTGCCTTCCATGCCGTTGACCCTGCTGGGCTCGGCACTTGTGGTCCTCACCAGCTTTCGTAATTCCAGCGCCTACAACCGCTGGTGGGAAGCACGAACGTTGTGGGGCGCGCTGGTCAATAGTTCGCGCAGCTTCGCTCGGCAGGTGTTGACGCTGGTCGAGGATGACGACGGGATCAACCCGGTCAAGGCCACGCTGTTGCGTCGCCATGTCGCCTACGTGAAATGCCTGTCCGCGCACCTGAAAGGCGCCAAGTGTGGCGACGAGATTCAGATGCTGATTCCCCGCGAGGAATTCGAGCGCCGTCACGACACCAACAATTTCCCTAACGACCTGCTCAACACCTCCGCAGCGCTGTTGGCCAAGGAGTATCAGGCGGGGCGGCTGGACAGCATTCGTCTGGCGCGTCTGGAGTCGACCATGGTGGACGTCTCCAATTGCCAGGGCGGTATGGAGCGTATTGCCAACACACCATTGCCCTATCCGTATGTCGCCTTTCCACGCCTGTTCATCACGCTGTTCTGCCTGATCGTACCGATTGGCCTGGTGGAGACTCTGGGCTGGTTCACGCCGCTGGCATCAACCGTGGTGGGCTTCATGCTGTTGGCCATCGAAAAGATTGGCACCGACCTGCAGAGCCCGTTCTGTGCCAGCGAACATGAGATTCAGATGACGGCGTTGTGCGAAAACATCGAGCGCAATCTGGATTCGATGCTCAGGGGCGCGCAGGAAGAAAGCAAGGCTTCGTAAAGAGGGTGAGGCGTTGCGCGTGTGCATAACGCCTCGGATAACGCAGAGATTGCAGCTGCTTAACGCAGCTCGCCACACAGGTCCAGCTCGACCAGCCGCCTGACTTCCTCGGTCGTCAGGCTTGCCCCCAGCAGTGCATGCAGTTTGCCAAGCGCTGCCTCACGGGTCATGCCGCCACCGGAAAGCACGCCTGCACCGCGCAGGCGGCTGCCCGCTTCGTAGACATCCAGCTCGACACCGCCTTCGTGGCACTGGGTAATCGCGACAACGCAGATACCCAGTGCTCGTGCATTTTCCAGGCTGGCCAGAAACTGCGGATCATCACTTGGCCCGGTGCCGCTGCCGAAGCACTCAAGCACCAGACCCCGAATACCGCTGTTGATCAGACCGTCCAGCTGAGCTGCGCCGACGCCGGGAAACAGCGGCAACACGGCGACCTCTGCCAGCGTCTTCGCCTGCCGGTAGTTCAGTGCATCGGGCAGCGAAACCACCGCATGACCGCCACGCGAACGTTGCAGCGGTGCGAACGGTTGACGACCGAGGCTGCGAATTTTCGCGCAGCGCACAGGCGTCATCAGTTGCCCGTGGAAATACAGCTGAACGCCTGACACCAGAGCCGAACCCAGCGCCAGCAGGGCACCGTTGACGTTTTCCCATGCGTCGCTGTCCGGTACGCCAGCGGGCAGCATCGAGCCGGTGAACAGCACCGGTGCGCTGAACCCCAGCAACTGGAAGCTCATCGCCGCTGCGCTGTACGCCAGGGTGTCGGTGCCATGCAGAACCAGCACCGCATCGCAACCGTCGACCTCAACCGCCTCGATTACCGCCTCGCGCAGACGCAACCAGTAGGAAGGGGTCATGTTGGCGCTGTCGATCAGCGGCGACATCTCGCGAAAGTGCCACTGCGGCACCACCAGTTCCGGGTGCTCGGCCAGTTGCCCGGCCATCCGCGCCTCGAAACCCGAGGCGGGTGCAAGGCCGTTGGCGCTGGCCTGCATGCCAATGGTGCCGCCGGTGTAAAGAACCATGACGCTCTGAGCGGGTTTATGTGCATGATCAGTCATGGTTGTTCTCCGGCGTAAGGTCGCGTTGGTTATCGTGCTTCGGGTACAGGCTTGGCGGCCGCTTCGGCGTCCTGTGTCGACTGACGGGTCGGATTGGCTGGCCATGCGTTGCGGTCCAGGTCCAGATCAGGGAACTGGCTGGAATCGAACACCGGCGTCTTGATGCCCGCCCGACGCTGCGCATCGTAGTCGTTCAGAATGCGCTTGACGACTTTGAACAGCATGGCGAGTGCGATCAGGTTAACGAACGCCAGCATGGTCATGGTGATGTCGGCGAATGCCAGTACATCTTTCAGGTCGACGACGGCACCCCACATGATCAGTACCAGCACCGCGATACGGTAGATGATGATGGTCTGGATCTTCTCGCCAAACAGGAACCGCAGGCTGTTTTCACCCAGGTAGTAGTTGTAGAGAATCGAGGTGAAGACGAACAGTGCCAGCGCCACGCTGATGAAGATTCTGCCCCAGTCACCGACCACTGCGGCCAGCGAGTTCTGCGCCAGAACGATGCCGTTGCCGTCGTAACCGATGTCGTAGATACCGGACAGCAGGATCAGCAAGGCGGTGCAGGTGCAGATCACGAAGGTGTCGAGGAACACGCTGAACGCCTGAACCACGCCTTGTGCAACCGGGTGCTCTACATGCGCCACGGCAGCCACGTTGGGCGCACTGCCCAGACCGGCTTCGTTGGCAAACACGCCACGCTTGACGCCCATCACGATAGCGCTGCCGATCAGGCCGCCGAATACCGGGTCAAGACCGAAGGCGCTTCTGACGATGGTCATCAGCATGCCGGGAACGTGGTCGATCTGCAGAACGATGACGTAGATGGTGACCGCGATGTAGATCAGGGTCTTGACTGGAACCAGCAGGTCGGAAATTGCCGCGATACGCTTGATACCGCCGACGAAGGCCAGACCCAGCAGCACGACCAGACAGATGCCGGTGGTTTGGGTGTCGATGTTGAACGCGCTTTTCAGCGAGTCGGTCACGGCGTGGGATTGCAGGCCGTTGAAGGCAAAACCGAAGGTCACCAGCAACAGTACGGCCATAACCATACCTAGCCAGCGCTTGCCCAGACCGTGCTGGATGTAAAACGCCGGACCGCCGCGGAACTGTCCTTCGGAATCCTTGCGTTTATAGAGCTGAGCGAGTGAACACTCGATGAAGCTGCTGGACATGCCGACCAGTGCGGTGACCCACATCCAGAATACGGTGCCCGGACCGCCCAGCGTTACGGCAATGCCGACGCCTGCGATGTTGCCTGCTCCGACGCGGCCCGCAAGGCTGAGCATCAGGGCCTGAAACGAACTCAACTGACCTGCGCTGCTGCGCAGACTGTCGCGAAAAACCGAGAACATGTGGAAAAAGTGTCGAAACTGAACGAAACGCGAGCGGATCGTGAAGTAACTACCCAGGCCAACGATAAGTACCTTACCGGAGAGAAAGTTGTTAATCATTTCCAGCATTTTTGTTATTCCTCGCTACTTTTGAGGGGGCGCACTATACCGGTGCAAAGTTTTTACGTCTGTAGTCGCTTTCTTGGACGTCTGATTCTTCATTCGCGACGATGAATGAATACTTCCACGGATTACTCCGCCAAAGTGGGGTGCCGAAGGCTCTGGGTCCAGTGTCGGAGCCCTTTGCTGCGGGCAAAAAAAAGGGTCTGGAGAATCACTCCCAGACCCTCAAAAAATTGAGGGGTGTCTAGGCCCTCAATCTGGTGAGCTTGGTGCGCAGGTCATTTCCTGTCAGGCCTTCAAGGGGGCCAGACGCGGAGCGATCATGTTTTCCGGGCGCAGGATGTCGTCGAGCATGGCATCGTCGAGCAGACCTTCCTCACGCACCAGTTCCAGCACGCCGCGGCCGGTTTCCAGTGCGATGCGGGCGATACGGGTGGAGTTTTCGTAACCGATGTAGGGGTTCAGTGCGGTCACCAGGCCGATCGAATGCTCGACCAGCTCGCGGCAGCGCTGTTCGTTGGCCGTGATGCCCACAATGCAGTGCTCGCGCAGCATGTCCATGGCGCGCTGCAACAGGCGGATAGAGTCGAAGATCTTGTAAGCGATCAGTGGCTCCATCACGTTGAGCTGCAATTGTCCGCCTTCAGCGGCCATGGTCAGTGACAGGTCGTTGCCGATGATTTCGAAAGCAACCTGATTGACCGCTTCCGGGATTACCGGGTTGACCTTGCCGGGCATGATCGAGCTGCCGGGCTGGCGTGCCGGCAGGTTGATTTCGTTGATCCCGGTGCGCGGGCCGCTGGAAAGCAGGCGCAGGTCGTTGCAGATCTTCGATAGCTTGACCGCAGTACGCTTGAGCATGCCCGAGAACAGTACGAACGCGCCCATGTCGGAGGTCGCTTCGATCAGGTCGGCTGCCGGCACCAGAGGCTGGCCGCTGATCAGCGCCAGGCGGTCGACGGCAAGCTTTTGGTAGCCAGGGTCGGCGTTGATGCCGGTGCCGATGGCCGTGCCGCCCAGGTTCACTTCGGTCAACAGCTCCGGTGCCAGGCTGCGCAGGCGGTTGAGGTCTTCTGTCAGGGTGGTGGCAAAGGCGCGGAACTCCTGACCCAGGGTCATTGGCACGGCGTCCTGCAATTGAGTACGACCCATTTTCAGCACATGGTTGAATTCTTCGCCCTTGGCGGCGAACGACTGGATCAGGCTGGAGAGGCTGGCGAGCAGGGCGTCATGGCCCAGCAGCAGGCCCAGGCGGATCGCGGTCGGGTAGGCGTCGTTGGTCGACTGCGCCATGTTTACATCGTTGTTGGGGTGCAGGTGCTTGTATTCGCCTTTCTCGAAGCCCATGGTTTCCAGGGCGATGTTGGCGATGACTTCGTTGGCGTTCATGTTGGTGGACGTGCCGGCACCGCCCTGAATCATGTCGACCACGAACTGATCGTGGAAGTCGCCACGGATCAGGCGGGCGCAGGCCTCGCTAATGGCCGCATGCTTTTTATCGTTGAGGTGTCCGAGCTGGTGGTTTGCATCAGCTGCCGCCTGTTTGACCATGGCCAGGGCCACAACCAGTTTAGGGTAGTGCGAAAGCGGCACGCCTGAGAGGTGAAAGTTGTTCACCGCTCGCAGGGTCTGAATGCCGTAATACGCGTTGGCAGGTACTTCGAGAACACCAAGCAGGTCTTTTTCGATGCGCGATGATGCAGGCGAGGACATGATAAAAGAAGTCTCAAAAAGGCACGGACAATGCCGGAACGCCGCGAATATTGGGCTTCCCACCCTGTCTTGACCAATGCTGTTAAACGCTGGCCTATGCAATAACGGCATAATCAGGGTGTGACCCGGATTCCGTTAAGTGCGTAAAGGGGGCAAAATGTCGCACCCGGACGCTGCTTCGGCGGCCTTGCCAGAGCCGTCTGGCCATGTATCCGCAGCGCGTTGCCGGTCGTCCCACTGCGGTCGCTTCAAGCCGGGTGGGTGCAGGGCATGCGCAGTCGCCTGTCGAAGCAGTCATCCATTGTCCGGGAGGACCTGATGAATCTGGAAAGCAAATGGCTGGAGGATTTCAGCGCCCTGGCGGCCACCCGCAGCTTTTCTCAGGCCGCCGAGCGTCGTTTCGTGACTCAGCCAGCGTTCAGTCGGCGTATCCGCAGTCTTGAGTCGGCCTTGGGGCTGACCCTGGTCAATCGCTCGCGCACGCCCATCGAACTGACGGCTGCCGGGCAGCTGTTTCTGGTCACCGCGCGTACCGTGGTCGAGCAACTGGGCGAAGTCGTGCGCCATCTGCATCATCTGGAAGGTGGGCAGGGTGAGGTGATGCAGGTTGCTGCGGCACACTCGCTGGCGTTGGGGTTCTTTCCGCGCTGGATTGCCCAGCTACGTAACGAAGGGCTGAACATTGCCACCCGGCTGGTGGCCACCAACGTTGGCGATGCCGTACACGCGTTGCGTGAAGGTGGCTGCGATCTGATGCTGGCGTTCTATGATCCTGACGCCGCGCTGCAAATGGACGCTGAAATCTTCCCCTCGCTGCATCTGGGCCATACCGAGATGTTGCCGGTCTGTGCGGCAGATGCCGATGGGCAGCCGTTATTCGATATGGAAGGCGAGGGCAGTGTGCCGTTGCTTGCCTACAGCGCCGGGGCCTTTCTCGGGCGCTCGGTGAATCTGCTGCTGCGTCAGCGCAACCTGCGGTTCACGACGGTTTACGAGACGGCGATGGCCGATAGCCTGAAAAGCATGGCACTGGAAGGGCTGGGCATCGCCTGGGTTCCGCAACTGAGTGTGCGCGCCGAACTNNATTGGCGCGCGGTGAACTGGTGGTGTGTGGCGGGCCGCAGTGGCATGTGCCGCTGGAGATTCGCCTTTACCGTTGCGCTCTGGTACGCAAGGCCAATGTGCGCCTGCTATGGCGCAAGCTTGAGAGTGCAGCGTCGCCGGGCGAAGCATAAAAACGGCCTGTTGTGAT
>NZ_LJQT01000474.1:41372-57584 GCF_001400515.1 Pseudomonas meliae
ATGCATGACAACAGGCCGTTTGCTCAGCGAATAGATATGTTATCGACGTATTTGCGAATCAATTCCTTGTTGGCATCGCTGAAGTAATAGCAGGGGATGATTGAGGTGGTGGAATATACCCACATAGTCGTCTGGCATGGAAAACCGCTAGCCGCCTCATGCGTAGCGCCAAACAGGTGGCCGATCTCATGCGGCAGCGTGTTGTAATCTTTCAGGGACGCCATCGCGACGTGATGGCTTGTTGCTGCAACGCCGTGTAACGTCCCGTGGATTTTATTGGAAGTCACCAGCACGTATTTATGGCGCTCGGACGGGCGTGGCAGGTTTTTAGCGTCTGCGTAAGCGGTGCTCGTCTGAAATAGCCTGTATAACGACTGTTCATCCTCCTCCCCACGATAGGCGAAGTCTGTAAGGCCCGGTTCGTCGTTGATGAATGTGACCGTTGTCCTGCGCCCCGTGATTTCCTGCAACTGAGCGAGAAAGGGATTCAAGTAGTTGTCACCCAGTTCAGCGCGTTCATATTTTGTCAGTTGATCGTGCATGATCACGAACAGTCCCAGATTGGGGCCGTCGGCGCTGGCAAATGGCAGGTAAAAAAAACGGCAAGTGACAGCCAGACTGTCAGTTTGTTTTTCATTGGTACGTTCTCATCCTTGAGAGTCAGGTTAGATTGCGACTTCAATGTCGCGCTTCCAGTTAAACAAATACTGTCCGGGCCTGACAGTCCTGCTATGTCGTTTAGCGTCGTAGGGCAAGGCCTTTCATGTTGTAAGGCGCGCTGGTTAACGTGTTGGAATTTCAATGTGTCCGGCTCCAGGGCACGGCTTGCCTCGATCTCTGGCGGTGCTGCTGACAGAAGGTGATCGCAGGTGCTTTAAACTCACTACTTTGCGGTATACTGCGCGGCCTTTGGCCGGCTAAATCGGTCACTATTCGTGCAACAAGCCACGCCGGTTCCCCCGCGTGGCTTGTTGTTTTCAGACGCGCCTGCGGGCGCCCGATGAGAGGCACGACGATGAGCGCACTGGTTGGCGTGATCATGGGCTCCAAGTCCGATTGGTCCACCCTTATCCACACTGCCGACATGCTGGAAAAGCTCGGCATCCCTTATGAAGTCAAGGTGGTTTCAGCTCACCGCACGCCGGACTTGCTGTTCCAGTACGCCGACGAAGCAGAGGGCCGTGGCATTGAAGTGATCATCGCCGGTGCTGGCGGTGCCGCTCACTTGCCTGGCATGTGTGCCGCCAAGACCCACCTGCCTGTGCTGGGCGTTCCGGTACAGTCGTCGATGCTGTCGGGTGTCGACTCCCTGCTGTCGATCGTGCAGATGCCTGCGGGTATTCCGGTAGCGACCCTGGCCATCGGCAAAGCGGGGGCGATCAACGCTGCGCTGCTTTCGGCCAGTATCCTGGGCGCCAAACACCCTCAATTCCACGCAGCGCTGAAGAAATTCCGCGCTGAGCAGACAGACAGCGTCCTGGACAATCCAGACCCACGCCACGCCTGAGGTTTTTCCATGAAGATCGGTGTAATCGGTGGCGGCCAGCTCGGCCGCATGTTGGCATTGGCAGGTACGCCGCTGGGCATGAACTTCGCCTTTCTCGATCCCGCGCCGGATGCCTGTGCTGCTGCACTTGGCGAGCATCTGCGTGCCGATTACGGCGATCTGGACCATCTGCGTCAGTTGGCTGATGAAGTCGATCTGGTGACTTTCGAGTTCGAAAGCGTTCCGGCCGAGACCGTGGCGTTTCTGTCGCAGTTCGTACCGGTCTATCCGAGCGCCGAGGCGTTGCGCATTGCGCTTGACCGCTGGTTTGAAAAAAGCATGTTCAAGGATCTGGGCATTCCGACGCCCGCATTCGCCGATATTCAGTCGCAGGCCGATCTGGATGCTGCGGTGGCCAGCATTGGCCTGCCGGCCGTGCTCAAGACTCGTACGCTGGGTTATGACGGCAAGGGCCAGAAGTTCCTGCGCTCGGCAGCAGATGTGACCGGTACGTTCGCCGAGCTGGGCAGCGTGCCTTGCCTGCTGGAAGGCTTCGTGCCGTTCACTGGCGAAGTGTCGCTGATCGCCGTTCGCGCACGTGATGGCGAGACCCGGTTCTACCCGCTGGTTCACAACACGCACGACAGCGGCATCCTGCGCCTGTCCATCGCCAGCACCGATCACCCATTGCAGGCACTGGCCGAAGACTACGCCGGTCGTGTCCTGAAGCAGCTGGATTACGTGGGCGTGCTGGCATTCGAGTTCTTTGAGGTCGACGGCGGCCTGAAAGCCAACGAGATTGCGCCGCGGGTACACAACTCCGGTCACTGGACGACCGAAGGCGCCGAGTGCAGCCAGTTCGAGAACCACCTGCGGGCGGTTGCCGGTCTGCCGCTGGGCTCCACAGCCAAGGTCGGCGAGAGCGCCATGCTCAATTTCATCGGTGAAGTGCCAGCAGTGGACAAGGTCATCGCCGTCGAAGATTGCCACCTGCACCACTACGGCAAGGCGTTCAAGGCTGGCCGCAAAGTAGGACACGCTACGGTCCGCAGCGCTGACCGCGCTACGCTGGATCGTCAGGTGAAGCTGGTTGAAGCGTTGATCAAGGGCTGATCAGGCCCGCGGCTATCGTGCCAATGCTCTGCGCTCGACGTAATACACAAATCCAACTGACTATCGTGCCAATGCTCCGCGTTGGCGGCATTGGGTGACGCTCCGCGTCACAAAATGCATTACCACGCGGAGCGTGGGAACGAGAATTAGCGGGGGGTCAGCCCTGTTTAGCCGTTCTGCGCTGTCGCTAGGCCCTGTCATTCATGAAGAATCCTCCACCTCGAAGCAAACTGTCCATTGCGCCGGAACCATTCCCTGCCGCTGTTCTCAGATAGCAGTAGGTCGGGGCTGCTCATTAGCCCAGGCATATTCACTTAATACAGAGGGGAATGGCATGGGTATCATTGGAACCATCTTTATCGGCCTGATCGTTGGTCTGCTGGCTCGCTTCTTGAAGCCGGGCGACGACAGCATGGGCTGGATCATGACCATCGTGCTGGGTATCGCCGGCTCGCTCGCAGCCACTTATGGTGGTCAGGCGCTGGGTATCTATCAAGCAGGCGAGGGTGCAGGTTTTCTCGGCGCGTTGGTAGGTGCAATCATCCTGCTGGTTATCTACGGCATGATCAAAAAGAAATAACGTTTAATGTTCAGCCCTCTGTTCTGCGCGGCACAGAGGGCTAGAATGCGCGGCAACTCTTCCTTCTTTGCCGAGCTTTATCATGCGCCGCTTTTTGTTGATGACTCTTCTGCTGCTGTCCGGGCTTGCACACGCCCAGTTGCCGGAAACCGACTGGCTTGAGTTGATGCCCAAGTCCGATCAAAAAGCCCTCGAAGCCATGCCCGAGATTGACCACAATTCTCCGGAAGCGATGGGCACGTTCGACAGCAAGGGTGGCTTGAAGCAGAGCAAGGGTTTGCCTGCGGTCATGTATTCGACCAAGACCGTCCCGGCAATGAACGGCAAGACCATTCGTCTTGGCGGTTACCCTGTACCCCTCGAAACCGATGCCAAGGGCCACAGCACGCTGTTCTTCATCGTGCCCTATCCAGGCGCCTGCATTCACGTCCCGCCACCGCCGCCTAACCAGTTGGTGCTTGTGCGTTACCCCAAAGGCCTGAAACTGGATGATATCTACACACCACTGTGGGTAGAAGGCACCCTGAAAATCGAGAAGGTCAGTAACGATCTGGCTGATGCGGCGTATGCGATGGATGCGTCAAAGGTCCGCGTTGTGGTTGAATCGGACCTTTGATGGGCTTGATCAATAACTGATCAGAGCGCCTCGCTCCAGATACTCACACCCAGAACATGCATCTGGTCGGGGGCCAGCGTCACCACGTCGTCCAGCACGTTGGCCGTTTCGACGCAGACCATGCGCTGCCAGCCATCTGCTGCCATGTCGGTGAATTTGCCGGTTTTCTCGATCCACGGGTTCCACAGGATGGCTGATTTCGAGCCGGTGCTGCGGATATGGATGCGGCGCTGCCATTGGGGGTCAACGATGCTGAGTACCCCCGGTGTATCCTTGTAGATACGGTCGGTTTCGCCAGTGAACGTCAGGTCGCCAGCCTGTTCACGTTCTTCCCAGTTTGCCAGGGTTTCGATGTAGCGCAGGCCGTCGAGTCCTTCGACGCTTACCTGACGAACATCGCTGACGGCGAAATAGGTGTGCAGCGCCTGGCTGATAACGACAGATTCTGTGCCGCAGTTGTAGCTGACCAGGCTGACGTTCAGGGCATGGTCCAGACGGATGCTGAGTTTCAGGGCGACGTTGTGCGGCCAGCCTGGCAGGTGGCCTTCGGCTTCCGGAAGGACGAACTCCACCAGCAGTGCATCGCCATCTGCTCCGATCCCCAGCAACTGCCAATCCAGCGCTCGCACTTCACCATGCGCCTTGGCAGGTTCGCTGCTGTCGCGCATTGCCTGCACGCTTTGAGGGTTGCGTTCCAGGTTACCGAACCACGGCCAGCAGATGGGCATGCCCGCGCGAATGGGTTTGCCTTGCTTGAAAACCGCCTCTTCATTCAGCCACACCAGAGGCTGCTGTCCGGCCACTTGATAGCTGAGGATATGTGCGCCCTGCTGCGCAACCAGCAGCTCTGCTTCGCCGTGGCGAATACGCCAGCAGTTCAGTTCGTCGTACTGGACAGATTCAACGTTGGGTTCAACCGGGGATGTTGGCATGCAAAGTTCTCACTCAATGACCGTGACGAAAATAGACCGCTTCACGCAAGGTGAGTTTAACCGGGCAGCCATCCTTGGGTTGAGCAACCAGTTACCGTCGTGCGGGAACCGAGCGTGTCCGCCCGCTGGAATCTATGGCCACGAACACGAATGCGGCCTCAGTGACCTTGCGCCATTCGCTGGTGAGCGGGTCATCGCTCCACACTTCGACCATCATCTTGATCGAGGTGCGTCCGACTTCCAGGGTGCGGGTGTAAAAGGAAAGCTGCTCTCCAACTGCGACCGGGACCAGAAACGTCATGCGATCAATCGCCACGGTCGCTACACGGCCGCCGGCCACTTTACTGGCCATGGCTGTACCCGCCAGGTCCATCTGGGACACCAGCCAGCCACCGAAGATGTCGCCAAAGCCATTGGTTTCGCGGGGAAGGGCGGTAATTTGCAGTGCAAGGTCGCCTTGCGGAGTTGGATCTTCTTGTTCGAGCTCGATCATGCCTAGGGTGCCTCTGACCCATGACTCTCATTGTTGTATGCTGCGGTTAACAGGCGCCATTCAAAACCATGCGCATGAACATTGTGTGTCCAGTGCCGGTGTGGCCCATAGAGAAACTCTGCGAAACCCGCTGATTCAGACGTTTTCGCACAACTTCCCAGTGCTGCTGACGACTTGCGAGTATATCGGGCGTTGCGTCATAGAACGACCGTCGGGTTTCCATTTTGTAATGATGCAGTTCTTGACATGTGTTTTTAAGAGCAATTTGCTATCTTGCTGAACCTCTACAGGTGACAAGACTGCCTGTACACGCAATTTTGGTGCCTATCTGCGCCTTTGCCCTCGACAATCGCTTCTGCACGGCACCCCGCAGCAGCCAGCGTTGCTGTCGCTTGCCCCTTTTTAAAGAACAAGTAAAGAGAAGCCTTGTCATGTCATCTGTTCCTTCAAGTTCCACGCAGCCTGCGCGGCCTTTGACCCGCAGCGATTACAAAACCCTTTCGCTCTCTGCTTTGGGTGGCGCGCTGGAGTTCTACGACTTCATCATTTTCGTGTTTTTCGCGGCGATGGTCGGCAAGCTGTTTTTCCCGGTGGACATGCCCGACTGGCTGCGCATGATGCAAACGTTCGGCATTTTCGCCGCCGGTTATCTGGCGAGGCCGCTGGGCGGCATTATCATGGCGCACTTCGGCGATCTGCTGGGGCGCAAGAAAATGTTCACGCTGAGCATTTTCATGATGGCGGTGCCGACCCTGATCATGGGCTTGCTGCCGACCTACGCACAGATCGGCATGTGGGCGCCGATTCTGCTGCTGTTGATGCGCGTCATTCAAGGTGCCGCCATCGGCGGTGAAGTGCCTGGCGCCTGGGTCTTCGTCTCCGAGCATGTGCCTGCCCGTCGTGTCGGGTATGCCTGCGGCACCCTGACCGCAGGGCTGACAGCGGGCATCCTGCTGGGCTCGCTGGTCGCCACGGCGATCAATAGTATTTATACCCCGGTCGAAGTGTCGGATTACGCCTGGCGGATCCCTTTCCTGCTGGGCGGCGTGTTTGGCCTGATGTCGGTTTATCTGCGCCGTCTGTTGCACGAAACGCCGGTGTTCGCCGAACTGCAACTGCGCAAGGCGCTTGCTGAAGAAGTGCCGCTCAAGGCGGTGCTGCGTGATCATCGTGGTGCAGTTGCGCTGTCTATGCTGATGACCTGGTTGCTCTCGGCCGGCATCATCGTCGTTATCCTGATGACGCCGACCATTCTGCAAACCATCTATGGCTTTCCGGCCGCTACCGCGCTGAAAGCCAACAGCCTGGCAATTGTATTCCTGAGCGTGGGTTGCATCGCTGCGGGCGCGCTGGCGGATCGCTTCGGCGCAGGCTGGGTGTTTCTGCTGGGCAGCGCAGGGTTGCTGGTCAGTTCCTGGACGTTCTATCACATCCTCGGCAGTCATCCGGAAGTGCTGTTCCCGCTGTATGCCGTGACAGGGCTGTTCGTTGGCACTATCGGCGCGGTTCCTTATGTCATGGTCAAGGCTTTCCCGCCCGTGGTGCGTTTCTCCGGGCTGTCGTTCTCCTACAACCTGGCATACGCCATTTTCGGGGGGCTGACGCCGATGGTGGTGACGTTCATGCTCAAGAGCAGCCCGATGGGCCCGGCCTGGTATGTCGCGATTCTCTGCGGCCTGGGTATGGCAATCGGCGTGTTTTTGCTCACCAGAAAGCGTTGATCAGCACCCACTGGTAAAACGCTCAAGGTATCCGCTACAGCGAAAGGCTATCTCCCTGCGAGGGGCGATGGCCTTTTCATCTTATTGTCATAATCAATTCATAGAGTAGTCACAAGACTGGCCCAAAAGGCTTGTGGACACCTACATACCCTGCCAGGAGCGCAAGGATGACACTCAAGCGTTTGATGGCTGCACTGATATGGGTTGCCGCCAGCGCGACGGCAGCCAGNNGGTCGACCCTGCCATCAAGGCCTATACCAGGGCCTCCGGTGTGTCGGGCAATCTCTCCAGTGTCGGCTCCGATACTCTGGCAAATCTGATGACCCTGTGGGCCGAGGCCTACAAGAAAGAATACCCGAGCGTGAACATCCAGATTCAAGCGGCCGGCTCCTCCACGGCGCCACCCGCGCTGACCGAGGGCACGGCCAATCTGGGCCCGATGAGCCGCAGGATGAAAGACGGCGAATTATCTGCTTTTGAGCAGAAACACGGCTACAAACCGACCGCTATTCCGGTCGCGGTGGATGCATTGGCCGTATTCGTGCACAAGGACAATCCGATCAAGGGCCTGACCCTGCAGCAGGTGGACGCAATCTTTTCTGCGACCCGGCTGTGCGGCGCCAGGGCAGATGCGAAAACCTGGGGTGATGTCGGTGTGGGCGGCAGCCTGGCAGGCAAGCCGATTCAGTTGTTCGGTCGTAACTCGGTGTCGGGTACCTACGGTTATTTCAAGGAAGAAGCCCTGTGCAAAGGCGACTTCAAGGCCAACGTCAACGAGCAGCCCGGCTCTGCTTCGGTGGTCAGCGCGATCAGCAATTCGCTTAACGGCATCGGTTATTCGGGAATCGGTTACAAGACATCCAACGTCAGAACTGTGCCGCTGGCGAAGAAAGAGGGCGGCGAGTTTGTCGAAGACAGCGAAGCCAATACCCTGAACGGCAGTTATCCACTGTCGCGCTTCCTTTATGTGTACGTGAACAAGGCGCCGAACCAGCCCTTGGCGCCGCTGGAGGCCGAGTTTGTAAAACTGGTGCTGTCGAGACAGGGCCAGGAAGTGGTGATGAAGGACGGTTATATCCCGCTGCCCGCCCGTGTCGTCGAGAAGACGCTGGCCGATCTTGGCCTGCAGGGCGCGGGCGGCGTGGCGGTAAAGTAGTCACGTACGCGTTGGAGCGGGGCTCAATGGACTGGCCTGCATACAAATTGAACAGTCCGCCGCCGGTTTCGCAGGCAGCGGGCTTTCTCACGTCACCTTGCTGTAATTTTTCTGTCATGCAAGGCGTCTACGGTGTGTGCGCATGAATGAGCTGTTCAAATCGACGATGGACCAAAGCTCGCCTCCAGCGCGTATTGATTTCAATACGCCTGCGATGGTGAGAAAGCGTCGTGTCCGTGCGTTCAAGGATCGCCTCACTCACTGGTACGTCGCTATTGGTGGCCTTGCCGTTCTGGCGGCGATCACACTGATCTTCTTCTATCTGGCCTATGTCGTCGCGCCGCTCTTCAAAGGCGCAAGCCTCACCTCCGAACCCGTGCTGAATACAGCCTGGATGCAGGATGCGGGTGCGCCGTTGATGATCGCAATCGAAGAGCAGAACCAGATCGGGATGCGCATTTCCGACAAGGGTGAAGTCATCTTTTTCAACGTCAAGGATGGCGCAGAGCTGCATAAGGTTGCCTTGCCACTGCCCGCTGGCGTGTCCGTCGCTTCCATCGGCAAGGATCAGCCCGGCGCGCCATTGATAGCCTTGGGATTGTCCAATGGCCAAGTGCTGGTGTTCAGGCACTCGTACCTGACGACCTATCCGAACAACCAGAAAACCATCACCCCGAGCGTGGCCTGGCCCTACGGCGAAGCGCCTTTGGTGCTGGATGAGGCCGGTCGCGCAGTCGAGCATGTGACCGTCAGTGCCGATGGCGACAGCCTCAAGCTGGCAGGGTCTACCGGCACTCAGTTGCACGTTATCTCGCTCGAGCAGAAAGAAAACATGATGACCGGCGAGATGCCGCGTGAGCAGACGCGCATCGAGCTACCGCAGATGTCGGCCGCCGTGAAAGCGATTTACATCGATCCGCGCCAGCAATGGTTGTATGTCATCAATGGTCGCGCCAAGGCGGATGTGTTCAGCCTGCGCGACCGAACCCTCAATGGCCGCTATAAATTGCTGGAAGACGGTAACGCCGAGATCACGGCGAGCGCCCAGCTGGTCGGCGGCATTTCGCTGATCATCGGCAACTCGAAGGGCAGCATTTCCCAGTGGTTCATGGCCCGGGACACTGACGGCGAGCAGCGCCTGATGCGCATCCGCGACTTCAAAATGGGCGGCGCACCTATCGAGCAGATCAAGGCTGAACAGCGGCGCAAGGGCTTCATTGCTCTGGATGCGTCCGGCAAGCTGGGCGTGTTCCACAGCACCGCGCACCGAACCTTGCTGATCGACAAGGTAACTGACGGTCCCGGCATTCTGGCGTTATCACCGCGCGCCAACCGGGTTCTGATCGAAAGCGCTGGCAAGCTGTTGCCGCTGGCGCTGGACAACTCGCACCCGGAAGTCTCCTGGAGCTCGCTATGGGGCAAGGTCTGGTATGAGAATTACGACGAGCCCAAGTACGTTTGGCAATCCACGGCGTCCAACTCCGACTTCGAGCCGAAGCTGAGCCTGGCACCGTTGACCTACGGCACCCTGAAAGCGGCGTTCTACGCCATGCTGCTGGCCGCGCCGCTGGCCGTGGCTGCCGCGATCTACACCGCCTACTTCATGGCGCCGGGCATGCGCCGCAAGGTCAAGCCGGTGATTGAATTGATGGAAGCGATGCCGACGGTGATTCTCGGTTTCTTTGCCGGATTGTTTCTGGCGCCGTACCTGGAAGGTCATTTGCCGGGCATCTTCAGTTTGCTGCTGCTCACGCCGATCGGCATTTTGCTGGCGGGCTTTTTCTGGACCCGTCTGCCTGACTCGCTTCGCCTGCGCGTGCCCGATGGCTGGGAAGGCGCGATCCTGATTCCCGTTGTGCTATTGGTGGGCTGGTTTTCACTGAGCATGAGTCCGCACCTGGAGAGCTGGTTCTTCGGCGGCGACATGAGCACATGGATCCGCGACCAACTGGGCATCACCTACGATCAGCGCAACGCGTTGGTGGTCGGCATTGCAATGGGTTTCGCGGTGATCCCCAACATCTATTCAATTGCCGAAGACGCCGTGTTCAGCGTGCCGCGCAGCCTGACACTGGGCTCTCTGGCGCTGGGCGCAACGCCTTGGCAGACCCTGACGCGTGTAGTCATCCTGACCGCCAGCCCCGGCATCTTTTCCGCCTTGATGATCGGCATGGGCCGGGCCGTGGGGGAAACCATGATTGTGCTGATGGCGACCGGTAACACGCCGATCATGGACATGAACCTGTTTGAAGGCATGCGTACGCTGGCGGCCAATGTCGCGGTGGAGATGCCGGAGTCGGAAGTGGGCGGCAGCCATTATCGGGTGCTGTTTCTGGCGGCCTTGGTGCTGTTGATGTTCACCTTCGTGATGAACACCCTCGCAGAGTTGATTCGTCAGCGACTGCGCAAGCAATACTCGGCGTTGTAAGGAAGGTAGGCGTTGGTGAAGCGGAACTCCCTCAAGAGCTGGTTCAAAAGCGGCGCCCCTGGCGTCTGGATGAGTGCGGGTGCCGTATCCATCGCTGTCATCATGACCATCGGCCTGCTGGCGGTGATCGCCGTGCGGGGTCTTGGGCACTTCTGGCCAGCTGACCTGGTGGTCGCACGTTATGCGGTGCCCAATCAGGAATCGAGTGTGCTGGTCGGTGAGCGGGTCGAGCAGGAACAGGTTCCTCGTGCGCGTTTGAAAAGCGCGGGTCTGCCGGTGCCTGACCAAGGGCCGGAGTTCATGACCCGTGAGCTGTTCAAGGTTGGCAACCGTGACCTCAACCCCAGCGATTTCACCTGGGTTGTGGGCGACTGGCTGACCGACCAGAGCCGTCCTGCCGAACTGATGACACTGGAGCGCCGGGAGTGGGGCAATTTCTACGGCTATCTGGTCAACGTCAAGGAAGACGGTCGGATAGTGGCACAAGGCGAAGCTGCCTGGCCGATCCTGCAAGAGCGCATCAAACGCGTCGAAAAGCTGGCTGACGAACTCTACATTCTGGAAAAGAAAGACATCGGGGCCATCAATCACGGTATTGAGCGCCTGCGTCTGCAGGCCCGCAAGCTGGAACTCAATGGCCGGCTCGATGCCGCTGCGCAAGCTGACATGGCTGCAGAACGTGCCGAGCTGGACGCGCGTTACAAGGTCATCGAGGGGCGTCTGGACGGCCTGCATGAGGCTTTTGATCGCGACAGCCTGACGGCACGCGATGGCAATGGCAAAGAAATCGAACTCAGCCTAGGCAAAGTGGTGCGTGCTTACCAGCCCAACGCGATGGGCACCGTTACCAAGCTGGGTTTCTACTTCCAGAAACTGTGGGAATTTCTCAGTGACGACCCTCGCGAAGCCAACACCGAAGGGGGTATTTTCCCGGCTATCTTCGGCACGGTGATGATGACCCTGATCATGGCAGTGATCGTGACGCCGTTCGGTGTGCTGGCAGCGGTTTACCTGCGCGAGTACGCGCGTCAGGGGCCGGTTACCCGGCTGATCCGCATTGCGGTGAACAACCTGGCCGGTGTGCCGGCGATTGTGTACGGCGTGTTCGGCCTCGGTTTTTTCGTTTATGTGCTCGGCGGCTCGGTAGACCGGCTGTTCTTTCCTGAAGCGCTGCCAGCCCCGACGTTTGGTACGCCAGGCCTGTTATGGGCCTCGCTGACCCTGGCGCTGCTGGCCGTGCCGGTGGTGATCGTGGCCACCGAAGAAGGGTTGGCGCGTATTCCGCTGACCCTGCGCGAAGGCTCGCTGGCGCTGGGCGCGACCAAGGCCGAGACGCTGTGGAAGATTGTATTGCCAATGGCCAGCCCGGCAATGATGACCGGCCTGATTCTGGCGGTGGCGCGTGCCGCCGGGGAAGTTGCGCCATTGATGCTGGTGGGCGTGGTCAAACTGGCCCCGTCGCTGCCGCTGGATGGCAACTATCCTTATCTGCATCTCGATCAGAAGATCATGCACCTGGGTTTCCACATTTACGACGTCGGCTTCCAGAGCCCGAACGTCGAGGCGGCACGCCCGCTGGTCTACGCCACCGCGCTGTTGCTGGTGCTGGTCATCGCCTTGCTCAATCTCTCGGCTGTGAGTATCCGTAACCATTTGCGGGAAAAATATAAGGCGCTCGACAATTGATCCCGAATTCGCCCTTTGGCAAACGCAGCCGTTCGATGAAGCGAATCGTTCGCACAGGAGCAATCCATGCAGCATGAAAGCCCGACTCACGGCATGAACATGTCGGCCCTGAGGCGTCACAAGCAACGCCTGGATCTGGCCGATGAGACCGTGGCCATCGAAGTGCCGGGTCTGAATCTGTTCTATGGCGACAAGCAGGCGCTGTTCGATATTGCCCTGAATATCCCCAAGCAGAAGGTGACCTCGTTCATCGGTCCGTCCGGTTGTGGCAAGTCGACCCTGTTGCGCAGTTTCAATCGCATGAACGATCTGGTCGATGGCTGCCGCGTTGAAGGCGCAATCAACCTGTACGGTCACAACATCTACACCAAAGGCGAGGAAGTTGCTGAGTTGCGTCGGCGCGTCGGCATGGTGTTCCAGAAGCCGAACCCGTTCCCCAAGACGATTTATGAAAACGTGGTCTACGGCCTGCGCATTCAGGGCATCAACAAGAAGCGCGTACTCGATGAAGCCGTCGAGTGGGCGCTGAAAGCCTCTGCGCTCTGGGATGAGGTCAAGGATCGACTGCATGAGTCGGCGTTGGGGTTGTCCGGAGGGCAGCAACAGCGTCTGGTCATTGCCCGAACGATCGCCGTGGAGCCGGAGGTTTTGCTGCTCGACGAACCCTGCTCGGCACTTGACCCGATTTCGACCCTTAAAGTCGAAGAACTGATCTACGAACTGAAATCGAAATACACCATTGTGATCGTTACGCACAACATGCAGCAGGCGGCTCGGGTGTCGGATTACACCGCGTTTATGTACATGGGCAAACTCGTCGAGTTCGGTGATACAGACACCTTGTTCACCAACCCGGCAAAAAAACAGACAGAAGACTACATCACCGGTCGTTACGGCTAGGACGTGCTTCGTCAGACCTGAACCACCGCTGCGTTTTCGCTATTAACCGGACGTTCCAAGGACACCCAGCATGATCCACAAAGACAGCCATACGCATCACATTTCCCAACAGTTCAACGCGGAACTCGAAGACGTTCGCAGCCATTTGCTCGAAATGGGTGGCCTGGTCGAGAAGCAGGTGAACGATTCTGTCACGGCACTGATCGAGGCCGACTCCGGTCTTGCCCAGCGCGTTCGCGAGGTCGACGACCGGATCAATCAGATGGAGCGCAGCATTGACGAAGAATGCCTGCGCATTCTGGCTCGTCGCCAGCCAGCGGCGTCCGATCTGCGCCTGATCATCAGCATTTCCAAGTCGGTGATCGACCTGGAGCGCATCGGTGATGAAGCCACCAAGATCGCCCGCCGTGCCATCAAACTCTGCGAAGAGGGCGAGGCGCCACGCGGTTACGTCGAGGTCCGTCATATCGGTGATCAGGTGCGCAACATGGTTCGCGATGCCCTGGACTCGTTCGCGCGTTTCGACGCTGAGCTGGCCCTGTCGGTGGCGCAGTACGACAAGACCATCGACCGTGAGTACAAAACCGCCCTGCGCGAGCTGGCGACCTACATGATGGAAGATCCACGCTCGATCTCCCGCGTGCTGGACGTCATCTGGGTGCTGCGCTCTCTGGAGCGCATCGGCGACCATGCCCGCAACATTTCCGAGCTGGTGATTTATCTGGTGCGTGGCACCGACGTGCGGCACATGGGGCTCAAGCGCATGAAGGAAGAAGTGCAGGGTATCTCGAGCGAAACCGCTAATGTTCCGGGCGACGCTGACGATAAGTAAGATTGCCTGCGAGAAAAACGCCCAGCATGCGCTGGGCGTTTTTCGTTGTGCAGACGAGTATTCCCGTCGCCTGCGGATTAAATGTCGCGGCGCAGTCAATCAATATGGCAGTTGGCCACCAGTCAACGCTATGCTTGCCGAAACAAAGGGCGTGTTGGCATACCGCAGTTCGCCTCCAGGTGAACACGCCCGCAGGAGCGTCGATGAGTAAGGTCAGTGTATTGGTGGTGGATGACGCGACTTTCATTCGCGACTTGGTCAAGAAAGGGCTGCGCAATTACTTTCCCGGGATTCATACCGAGGACGCAGTCAATGGTCGCAAGGCTCAGGCTTTGCTGGGCAAAGAGTCGTTCGATCTGATTCTGTGCGACTGGGAAATGCCCGAGATGTCCGGCCTGGAGCTGTTGACATGGTGTCGTGAGCAAGACAATTACCTGAGAACCGTGCCGTTCATCATGGTGACCAGCCGTGGCGACAAGGAAAACGTCGTGCAGGCTATTCAGGCCGGCGTGACCGATTTTGTCGGCAAACCGTTCACCAACGAGCAGTTGCTGACCAAGGTCAAGAAGGCGCTGGCGAAGGTCGGCAAGCTTGATGCGGTCATGTCCACAGCCCCGGCACGCATGAACTCGCCGCTCAATGACTCGCTCAGTGCATTGACCGGCGGCAAGGCCGAAGTGGTTCGCGCCACGCCAGCTGTCGCGCCTGCCGGTATCGCCAAAGCGCCGCCTGTAGCAGCCAAATCGCCGGAGCCTGCCGGTCGTGGACAGGGTCAGTTGCGCCTGCCCAACGGCATTCAGTCGTGCGTGATCAAGGCTTTGACGCTGAAAGACGCCACACTGGTGATACGCGTCAGCGAAAACCTGCCGCAGGTGCTCGACAGCGCGGTACTGGACCTTGAGCAAGGCGAGAGCAACGAGGTCGCACGCCTGAATGGCTACCTGCACTCCGTTGCCGCGTTCGAGCAGAAGCCTGACAGTGAATGGCTGCAAGTGACTTTCCGCTTTGTCGATCAGGATGCGCAGAAGCTCGACTACCTGTCGCGCCTGATCGCACGTGGCACGGCTCAGAAGCACTTTATCCCCGGAGCCTGATACACGCCTCCTGCTGACTGGCATGCCGACGTTCGCGTTGGCATGCCCCAAATATCTACTGCACAGCTACCCAATAACTTCACCCCGCTGCAATCACCCCCTCGCTGATCATGCTGTGTCCGTGGCTTGTCTGGCGCGTTATTCATGTCCGATTGATACTGACGAGTCCTCTTCTGTCTGCAAGGCTGCTAGGCTTGGCACCCAGTGCCCTTGAACCCGAACGCCTCTGATGCTTGCACGCCTGCTTATCCTGTTTGCCCTGACGTTGACTGTGCAGTCGGCCGGGGCAGTCACGATCTATAAATTCACCGATGCCGATGGCGTGGTGTCGTTCTCGGATCGGCCAACACCTGGCGCATCGGTCATGGTGTTTCGGGACCGGATGGTCGAGCGTATCGACGGCCAGGTGCATTTGAGTGTCAGGCGTGAAAAGGGCGTGCACAGCCTGTACGTGCGCAACGATCTGTACGCCCCGGTCGAGGTCGAACTCAAGCTTTCCAGTGTGACCAACGTGCTGGGCGTCTCTGGCTCGTCAGCAACGCTGCGCCGCACAATCCCTGCGCGCAGTAATGAACGTGTGGTGGTGCTGAGCCCCAAAGTGGGGAGCAAGCCGATGAACTACGCCTCGGTGCTGACTTCAACCCTGGGCGATCCCAAAGGTTCGGTGCAGGCCTATAAATACCCATTGCCGTGGATTGGCGGACCGTTTCGCCTGACTCAGGGGCCGAATGGCAAATACAGTCATTATGGTGCCAAGGGCCGCTATGCGATGGACATTGCCATGCCCGAAGGCACGCCGATCATCGCCGCACGCGGCGGGACGGTGATAAAGATCGAAAACAGCCAGTCAGGGAGGGGTTCGAATGCGTCAGGCAACTTCGTACGGATTCTGCACGAAGACGGCACGATGGGCGTCTATCTGCATCTGATGCGCGGTTCGGTGAGTGTCAGGGAAGGTCAGCGGGTCAGCGTCGGAACCGCGCTGGCGCGGTCGGGTAATACCGGAAACAGCACCGGCCCGCATCTGCACTTTGTCGTGCAACGCAATTCGGGCCATGAACTGCTATCGATCCCTTACGAATTCGCCAGACCAGTGCAGAGCCTGCCCAACTTCGCCGTCGGCGGGAATTGACTGCTGGAGCGGCCGTGCATTTCTTGACTATCGTGCCGACGCT
>NZ_LJQT01000180.1:0-32445 GCF_001400515.1 Pseudomonas meliae
TGCTCGGAGCTTCCCTAATCCCTGATGTGTGTGAATCCTGTGAATGGTCGTTCCCTGTTGCAGTGCTGGGTACGACACAAAATACGGGTAAATCATGGGCACGTCAGTCGTACAGACAGACTCGCCTCGTGGTGCATTTCCCGACGGTCTGTACGCACCTTCATACAGACCGATCCACCAGATCGCCCTTACTGCTTAGGCTCTTTCGTACCCAGCACATCGCGAATGCTGTCCACGACGTTGCTGTCCTTGATGACGTCGTTCAGCCAGCCTTCCAGCGGCATGTTGCCCCACTTGATGGCGCGCTCGATGAGGTACGGGACGGGGCTTTGCGGTTCGGTGTTTTTGAAGAACTGTGCAATGCCGGCGAGCATGGTGAAGGCTTCGTCGCGAGTGGCCGGGGTGGTGCGCAGTGGTGCGGATGCGCTGTCCTGGGTGGTCTGGGTCATCGCGGCACCTGCGGGTTGGTCGATGGCGATTTCGGGTGCGGTCTGAGCGGCGGCTGCCGGGGCAGGGCTCAGTTCTATTCCTCGGTCCTTGAGCAGCTTTTCGGTCAGTTGCCCGGCGCGTTGCAGGATGTCGCTCAGGGTGACGAGGCTGGGCGCGTCGCGGCCGAACAGGGTGTCGGCAGTGGCCTGGAGCTGCTGGCAGGCATACAGGCTGGCAGCGATTTCGCTGGCCTTGAGGCGCAGGTGGTCCGAGTCGGTCAGTACCACGGAGCGCTGGAAGATTTCGGCGTTGATCTTGCCTTCGTCAACAGCAGCCTGCATGGCCTTGGGGTTTTGCAGCGCGAGGTTTTCCACGTGGCGCGACTCGTCGTAGTGCAACAGACCGAAGTTCTGCCCCTGGGTGATTGGCAGCCCGCCGACGACTTCGGTCAGCGTGGTTTTCAGCCAGGCCAGGCGGGCGGCACGTTCTTCTACGCCGTCTTCCAGCGACGGGTACAGATCGTCCCAGAAATTTTGCAGGATCCGCTCGGCCACGGTCAGGCCGAAGGTAATGCCGACAAAGTGGTATTTGTGCGCCAGGGCTTCACTGAGCCAGGCGACGAGCATCAGGTCCTTGCTTTGTTCAGCAAGGTCCTGTGCGGCCAACGTGATGGTCTGATCCCAGTCCGAGGACTTCAGATCGGTTTGCCAGTCACCTTGGGTGAGGTAATCGGGGTCTGCTCGACGAGCTTCCTTGACCTGATCGAACAGGGTGGAAAAGCTCAGGTCTTCGCCGCTGCCCCCGTTGATGGGCGCCGTCAGATCGGCAAGCGAAAGGTCGTTGAGAAATTCAGACATAGTCAACTCTGATCAGAGGATAAAAGAACACCGTGCCTGGGCAGACACGGTGCTGAAGACGGGCCGCTTGCGCGACCCGAGGTGTCACAGACTTATGCGAATACTTTGTTCGCAGTGCGGTCCCAGCCGCCAGTGACGTTACCGCCACCCTGGCCATCGGAACGGCTCTGTTGGGTGTAGGTAGTCTTGATGCGAGCGAAGTTGAAGCTGATTTCTTCAATCGGCAGATCGCTGACGGCGTTGTCTTCGCCTTTCTGGTTGCCGCCTGCTACAGCCTTCACGGAAGACACAACGACTTCTTCCAGGTTGATGGTCAGGTAGGTCAGCTTGTCGCCGCCAGCACGGTTGACGTTCAGCTGGATCTTGGCGATGTGAGTGCCTTTGCAGCACGCTTCGAACAGCTTGGCAGAAGCCTTGTCCACAGATTTGCGGATGCTGAAGTCGCTCAGTGCAACGCGCTCGGACGAAGCACCGCCCGACGAGCTGGCGGTGGCGGAGGTGGCCTGGGTAGCGCCGAACTCGTAGCCGAGCACTTCGATCCAGTCTTTGTGCTTGTCGTCCAGAACTTCGCCCGGGATGCCGTCGATTTGGATGTATGCGTCAAATGCCATTTTCTGCGTCTCCTTTCTTCATTTAAGGTTGTGGTGTCTAAAGACAGAACACGACCCCTTTGATTAACCTTCTTGAAACGATCAAGAAAGGTTCTCTTGCCACGGCCCTGGTCTCATGTGGACAACCCGGGCTTCGGTTTGCTTGCACTGCGCGATCAATTGAGCGCGCGCACTTCGATCTCTACGCGTCGATTCGGCTCAAGGCACTGAATCAACTGAGCCCTCGGCTGCTGCATATCGCATTTGACCAAGGGTTTCTCGCTGCCTTCGCCGACCGCGTCCACCAGCTCGGCGGGCACGCCCTTGCCGACCAGATACGTCTTGATGGTCTGTGCACGCTGCCTGGACACCTGCATGTTGCTTTGCGGGTCGCCCAGCTGGTCGGCGTGACCTGCAATCACGATCTTGCCGATGTTCGGTGTGCTCAACAGCTTGCCGGCGATCGCACTCAACTGGTTTTGACCTTCGGTTTTCAGGCTCTGGAAGTCGGCACGACCAAAGGCAAACAGGGTGTCCGATTCCAGCGTGATGGTTTCGATAGCCTTCAACGACTGCGTCAACAGGCTGTTGATGTAATTACGCGAACTGGATGTCAGGAATGCGTTGTCGAGAATTCTCGGCACGTCCAGTTCGTGAATCTGATCGCTGTAGAAGTTGATCTGGCGGCTGGCGTACTCGTAATCCTGATTGGAGCCTGCCTCGGCGTTCGCAGTGATGGTCTTGCCGGTCTGGCGCGCGATGGCCGGGTACCAGTAATCAGGCATCTTCGCTTTCAGGAAGGCCGGGTCAGCCTTCTCGCGCTGCGCTCGCGACAACATGACGTAAGTATCCAGCGTCGCCTTGCCGAAGGCCGCGATGGACTGCGCGCGGTTATCCGGCGGCAGTGCCTTGAGTTCGACGCTGTCGACGCCGGTGACCGGCATCAGGTCTTTGGCATTGCGCTGGTAGACCTTGATAGTGGTCAGCAGGTAAAGCGAGCGCGTCAGGTTGTCTGCGGTCGGCTTGAGCATCACCGTTTCCAGACGGTTGAAGTAGCGCGTGCGCAGCAACGGCTCGACGTCATAGCCCCGGTAAAGACCCAGGCGCAAGCGCAGTGGTACGCCTTCGTCGTGATGACGATCGTAGTAAAGCGAGGTCCAGAAGCGCATGCGATCCAGCGTTTGCCACTCGGTGTACTGACCGGTGGCTTTGCTGTCATCGGTTGCAGCCTGGGCGAGTTCGGTGGAAATGGACTGGATGTTGTCCTTGTTGTTCCAATACGACCAGCCCCACAGGCTGCAGATCAACAGGGCAACAAGACTGGCTCCGCCAATCCACGCAGCCTTGCGGCGACGCTCGCGATGGTTGGTGGTGTACAGCGCCACCAGATGCTGATCGGGAATGATCACCTTGCGGAACAGGCTGTTGATGAACAGCGGATGCGGCTGCGCATTGCCGTCGACCAGGTCCTGCTCGCTTTCCAGCTGGAAGCGCTCGGTCACCTGACGGGTGTGTCCGCCCATTTCGGGCTGGTCGGCGTCCAGTGCGCTGGTGAAGTAGAAACCGCGCAGCATCTCGGCGCTCTGATACGGGTTGGCGCGCAGCAGGGCATCGACGAACATCAGCAGGCGCGGTTTCAAGGCTTCCAGTTCCAGCGGGAAGCGATACACCGCGGTGTCCTGACGCGTGATCTGGATGTCTTGAAGCACCAGCTGTTGGTTGGCGATCTCTTTCCAGTAATTGATCAGCTCGTCCATCGCCACACCGAAGCGCTGGCCCCAGTCAGCTTGCTCGAAGCCCTTGTGCGGGAAGGTCTTGCCCATCACTTCGCCACGCGCCACATCATCCAGCTGGCGGTAGAAGGGCACAAAGCCCGGTACCAGGTCACACTTGGTGAACACCAGATACACCGGCAGACGCACTTCCAGCAGCGCGTGGGTTTCCTGGATTCGCTCGCGCAGACGTTTGGCGATGCGCTCCTGATCCTCCACCGAGGATTGCAGAATGTCATGAATGCTGACCGTGACAATCAGGCCGTTTAGCGGTCTGCGCTGGCGATGCTGACGCAGCAATTGCAGAAAGGCGCGCCATTTGCCGGCTTCCTGCTGATCATTCATGTAGCGGCCAGCGGTATCCAGCAGCACGGCTTCCGAGCTGAAGAACCAGTCGCAATTGCGCGTGCCGCCCAGCCCGGCGACGCGTGCGCCTTCGCGTTCTGCGTAGGGAAAGTTGAGGCCCGACTGATAGAGCATGGTGCTTTTGCCCGCTGCGGGCTGACCCACCACCAGATACCAGGGCAGGGCGTAAAGCGCGTCCTTGGCGTTGCTGCCGTTCGGCTTGTTGCTCTGCAACCGTTCGATGCTTTGCAGCAAGCGCTCACGCAGCAGGCTGACCTCTTCGCGATCCGCCGGGCTGGCATTGAGCACGGCCTGATCGGCGTCATCGCGCAGCAGACCCTCCAGGTTCTGATGCTGTGATACGCCCCGATACAGCAACAGCACATACGCCGCCGACAGCAGCAGGAACAGGCCTATCCCCGTCAGCAGGCTGTTCATCGAACTGAAGCCCAGGGCACGGCCGATGCTCCAGATGATGAAGATCGACAGAAAAAAGCAGACCCCGAGAACATAGGGCTGGTAGCGCAAAAAGTAGTATTTGATCTTGTTCATACGGACTTCAAATCCAGCACATCGACAAAGCGGTCGATAACGTCATAAAGAGGGCGGTCAATGTCTGGAAACACATGGCCTCGGTGGTGTTCGTCGAACGCGTCAAAGGGTGCCAGCACGTCATAGTTCTCCGAATGCTCGCCCACGCCCGTCACCACGCGGTACACGCCTTGGGTGTTGCGCGACGGGAAGCAGAACAGTCGGGGGCGCATGAAGTCGTCCGCCAGAATGCTGATTTGCGGCACTGCCTTGTTCGGGTCAATGCGTGTCAGCCAATTGACCCACAGATCTGCTGTCGGGTTCTTCAAGCCTCGCTCGGCAGGCAGTGGCAGCGAAATACCGATCGGTGCCCTGTACGACGGGCGACCCAGCGCTTGCAGCCGGGTGAGCACGGCATTGCTGATGAACTCGGGGTATGAGCTCTCCAGCGAAGTCGCAATGTCACGCAGGGTGAAGTTCACCAGAAACTTCTCATGCACACGCCGGAACAGTTCGAAGTCCTGTCCTTGCAGCGGGCGCAAGGCCCTGATGCGTTCGAACAGCACTGAGGTGCCTTCGCCCTGTGCGGCCATGTGCAGCAGCGGTTTGATCTGCCCGGCGAACAGTTCGCTCAGGGTAAACGGGTTCACGAACACACCGGCGTCGCTGGACTTCACCGTTTGAAAGATGAAGAACGGATAACGCCGTGCACTCGAGTCCCGCGAACTGATCAAACCGCCCACCAGCCAGTTGCCGCTGCGCGCCCGATAGCTGAAAAAACACACGGGCAACTGGTCGAACAACGTGCGCCAATCGTCGCGCTGCTGCATGTCGGCGAGTGCGCCTTGCAGCCAGGCATCGAACTCGCAGACCTCGTCGCTGGCGCCATGCAGGCTGACGAAATCTGCGCTCGCAGGCACTTTTCCGAAGCAGCCAATCATCGACCGCCCTCCAGGTCGAGCATGTGCATCCTCACTTGGTCCGCCCATCTGTTGCGTTAAGCGCGCTCAGCGCCTTGACGTTGGCCAGGTCGGTCAGCTTCACGCCACCATAGTTGCGCACCACCAGACTGACCGGCCCCTTGGCCGTGTTCCAGCTGAAACGCTGCTGAATGCCGTCCAGGTCGGCGACCCGTGCGCTGTCGTTCATGCGCAGCAGTCCCCAGCGCCCGGTGTAGTCGAACACGGTGATGCGCTCGCCGGTCAGCGTGACCACATCCAGGCGTGCGCCCGGTGCTGTCGTGGTGCCCGGCCATGAGAAGCGGCTCCAGCTGGTTTTGCCGTTGCGGTAATGCTGCTCCTGGCCATCCAGCGTGAAGATGATGTCAGTGAAGTAGGCCGACGGCTCCAGCATGATCTCGAAACCATTGTCGCGATCCGAGAGGCTGGCGATGACCTCGCCCAACGAACTGACCTTGTCGATGTTGCTGACCATTTTCGGATTGACCAGCGGCGCAGTCTTGGACCCGCTGCCCATACCCAGGCCTTCGCCATCGGACAGGTTGCCGATTTCGTTGCGCTTGAAGTTCGGTAGCAGGCCGGATTCCGGGTCGACGAAGCGTTGCAGGTCTTTCACCGATGCCTCGTTGCGGCTGTCCGCAGCAATCGGGTAACGATGCGCCATGACCTGTTCCCAAGGTTTGGCGACCTGTTTGGCCCAGGCTTTGGCGATCTGTTCGCCGGCCGGATCGCGCAGCGTTTCCCAGGCGAACTGGATCGGCAGGCTGAACAGGCTTTGCAGCGAGGTGGAAAGCCCGCCCTGACTGGTATCGACCGTGGTTTCAACGTAGTTACGCACGTTGGTGACTTCGCTCGGCTGCCCTTCAAGGGTTTCGCTGATCAACTGCTTGCTGCTCTTGCCGACATCCTGCGAGCGCTGGATGTTGTTCATCCGTACTTTGAGTTTACGCAGCGCTGCCAGGTAGCGATCCATGATGGTGCTGTCAGCGCCCTCGGCATTCTGCGCTGCGAAAACCCTTGATACAGGTTCGAAGCGTTTGGCCAGACTGCCGTCATCCACGGCAGGCAATGGCGAGATCAGTACGCTGGCCGCAGCTTCCTTGTTGTCGAAGATACCGCTGACCTTGCCCCAGAAGCCATCGTCGCGTTTGACTCCGGTCTGTTGCGCTTCGCGAGGCGCAGGCACGTCCCATTGCGTGTTGTCGTTGACGGCAGACAGCAGACAGCAGCAGTTTGACCGGCGAATTGCGTACGTCGCTGAGCAATGACAACTGCTGCGTGGCGTTGGCCATGTCGCTGAAGCGGCGCACACCGACGCTGTCGATCATGGTGTACCAGACCTGCGTGTAGTCGCGCTTGTAACGAACCATGAATTCACGAACGAAGTTGGCTTTCTGCACCACGCTGTCGCCGCCTTCGCCATCCAGAACCCAATCCGACTCGTTACGCAGGTTGCCGGACACCAGCTTGATCAGCTCGGGTTTCACGAACTCTTCCCAGCCCTGACGGGTGAAAATCGCAGGTACAGCCTCCGAACCGTAGAGCAACTGGCGACCCGGCATAGGTACCAGATCATTCAGGCCGATTGCCGGGAACTGACGGCTGGATTCCAGTTGCAGGCGCAGGTATTCACGGTCCACCAGCGAGCTGGAGATCATGAAAAACTTCAGGCTCTTGCGGGTCTCGTCGATCAGTTGCTCATTGCGTGGCATGGCCGGCGCGTCACCATTCTTGAGCAACTGTACGTAGACCGGCGAGTTGTCCTCGATGACGTCGTCGCTGATCGGATTGGTCTCGCTGGAAATGCCCGCCCAGGCCACCGGCAACGCTGCGTTGACGAACTCGGTTTCCGGATGCGTGGTCGGCTGAGTCAGAATCAGATAGAGCTTGAGGGCGTTGTATGACTCGATGATGGACGCCACCTGCCGTTCATCGAGTCGCCCGAGCATCTCTTCCGACAACGACAAGCCGCCTGTTGTGGCTGATAGCTCGGCAGCATCGTTGGCAGTGGCCGGGTTGCGTAGCGCGGCAATCGCTTCGCTGCGCGTCTGGCCGGCTGTGCCTCTTGCTGCGCCGGTCAGTCGATTGGCAACCTCGCCGGTGCTGCGCGGGATGCTGCTCAGGCTGGTCGGACGGCCCACAGCGACGTTGCGCGCGCCGCGGTCCAGCAGTTTCTGACCTTGAGCGCGTACCTTGCCCGTTTTGGTTTCCGACCCTGCGGGTGTAGCCCCGAAGCCATATTGCGGGTCCATGGTTTTGGCGAACTCGTTGAATTCACGCATCTGCAATTGCAGTTTCAGCGTGATCGGTTCCAGCGCCTGGGTACGCAGTTGCTGCAGGTAGGCAGTCTGGGTGGCGAAGTAGATATCGTCGCCACGGTACAGGCCGCCACTGAGCTGAAGAGGCACGCCCTTGGTGCGGTATTTCTCGATGGCAGCCAGCTGGTTGCGCAGCAATTCCAGGCCTTGGCCGGAGGCGAGGCGCTGGGCACGGTCCGGGGACTGTTCCAGTTCGGTCAACTGTTGGCTGATCGCGGCCAGCCACTCGCGGTTTTTCTGGAACGACAGGGCCTGCCAGCCGATGAAGGCCAGCCCGGCGAACAGCGCCAGAGCGATGACAATCGGCCCCAGTGATTTGTCGCGGCCATGACGTGACTGGTATAGGGTCAGGTCACGGTCAGGGAAAATGACGCGGCGGAAGGTATCGGTGATGAAGTAACTGCGATCACTGATTTTCCGTTGTTCGTCCTCTTCCAGCGCATCGGGTGCGGTCGCTGGCCGCAAGACGAACGACTCTGAAAGCTCGTCTTCATACACCGGTGTCAGCTGCTTGTCGGTTTGCAGGGCACTGGTGAAATACAGGCCGCGCAGCAACAACTGGGTACCGTTGACGTTACTGCGCGCGAAATGCTGCAGGAACTGTTCGAGTATCGCCGACAGCTCGGCAAAGTAGTTGGGGAAGTTGAGCAGGGCGCTGTTGGCGTAGGCACCCAGTGCGATCATCTGTGCATCGACGTGGCGACTGACATGCGCTTGCAGGTTCGCCAGTTTGCGATCGAGCACCGAACGCAGGCTTTCTGTGGTGATCTCTGTCAGACCGAACGTCATGCCCAGCGGCTGCTGGCGCTCATGCAGGTCCATACCGTCGAAAGCCTGGTTGAAGCCGGGCAGTTGGTCGGTCTTGGTCAGCATCAGATAAATAGGCGGGTTGGCGTCCAGGCAATCGGTATATTCCTCGATGCGCGTTACCAGGCGCGCACCCATCTCGTTGCGCTCGGCGGCAGAGGCGGCCAATAGCTCTGGCAGGCTGACCACCAGCACCAGACCATTGACGGCGGCCTTGCTGCGCTGCTTTTTGAGCATACGCAGGAACGCAGCGAATTCGCTGGCAGACTGATCGTCACGCAGGTAGCGACCCGCGGTGTCGATCATCACTGCTTCAGGGCTGAAGTACCAGTCGCAATGCTGGGTGCCGCTTTCCGTGTCATTGGCGCTACTGGCAATGCTGGCCGACAGGCCGGAGCGGGTCAGCAAGGAGGTCTTGCCTGCCGCCGACATGCCGATGACCAGATACCAGGGCAGATCGTAGAGCGCCGAGGAGCCGCCACCGCCTGCCGAGCGATCGGTGCGCAGCATGGCAATGGCATGCTTGAGGCGGTCGCGCAGCACTTGCTGATCACGGAACTCACCGGTGGACTTCAGCGAGCGGTCAACTTCGATCTGAACCAGATTTTCGAGGTTGTGTTCGGTACGAATCCGTCGGTATTGGCGCAGTACGATCAACAGCAGATAGAAGGCGCTGATGATCGCCATCGCTTCGAGCGTATAGCCTTGCAGCCAACTGATCCTGGGGGAGAAAAACCAGCAGACAGCCAGGCTGATCAGCCACAGTATCGGGACCAGGAACCAGAAACTTTTTAACAGGCGCAGTAATGTCTTCATGTCTTCCTGACTCGGTTACCTGATCGGGACTCAAGCATTGAACAGTTGGCTGATTTGTTCGGCCAATGCGGCCACGTCTTTGCCCAGCAACCAGTCAAGCGTCAGATAGACACCCAGGCACACGAGGGCGATGAGCACCAGGTAAAGCCATACCGGAACTTCATGGCGAAGCATCTGCGACACTTGGTCAGGCAATGCCCAGTCAGGCGACAGCGCCTTTGGCGTCTTGCGGTAGCGTGCGATGTCCTGGCCCAGCGTGTTGGCCAGATAGCGCAATTGGTCTTTCTGGCCGAGGCCGAACTTGCCTTCGAAACCCAGCGCCAGGCACAGGTGGTACACCTCAAGCACATCCAGGTTCTTTTTCACGTCGGCGCGCAGCAGTTCGATTTTCTCGAAGAAGCCTTCGCCCGCCAGGTGAACGCCGAAATAACGGAACTGCAATGGCTCCATTTCGAAGTGGCGACGCATATCGTTGTCGCCCGAACGCAGCACGCTCTCATCAAGGAATGCGCACAGTGCGTACTGCGCGTCTTTTACCTGTTCGACGCTGTAATTGGCGCTGCGCGCCTGACGCTCCAGGTTGGCGAAGAAAGTATCGACGCTGGCTTCGAACGCCGTGACCGAGATCGCTTGGCGGCCGCGACGGACAATCAGCGCCATGGTGATGAAGTCACGTACCAGGTCTTTGAGCGTAGGTTTTTCGGTTGCGGCCGCAGCGGCACCTTGCATCACGGCTTCAGTCATTTAAGCACCGCCAACAGTTCAAGCTTGAGATTGGTAAACGCGCTGGGCGCGTAGAAGGAAATGGCTTGGGCTTCCATCATGCGTTCGTACACCCGGCCATGTGGCTCGATGGAGAAGTAATGGTTGTCCAGGCGCACCGGAATGGCGTTTGGCAGGCGTGTCGAGTGGTTCAGGGTGACGCCCGGCATGGCGCTGTTGACGACCACCTCGATGTCTTCCGGCGAGCCGACCTTGAACGCACGCGGCACCAGTTCCAGCAGGCTGGAGCCGGGCATGTCGGCATGCACTGAAATATAGAAATCCGCTTCGGTAAGGCGTGGGTCGAGCAATTGGCCCTGCCAGTACGAAGGCCGGACCTGGCTCAGATTGATGACGGTGCACTGGTTCGGAATCACGTTCTCAAGCAGCAGACGAACCAGTTCGTCGAGCTTCACCAGCGAGGCTGCCGGGTTCTGATGATCGTAATCGGGGATGTCAGTGAGCTGGGTGTCCAGCGAGAACGTCAGCAAACCGCCCGCCAGTTCCGCGAGAAACAGATACAGCCGCTCTGGATGCAGGCGTGGGTGCGCCAGCAGGTGGGCCAGTTGCGGGTAGGCGCGGTTGACCGTATTCAGCAGCCAGAACAACGTAACGTCGCTGGAACCGAACTCGGCGATCTGGTCGGCACGCTCGCGGCGGCGGCCTGAAAGTGCCTTGCTCTTGGCTTGCAGCACGCTGATCAGGCGTCTGCCAAGGCCAACCAGCGTCTCGTGGGTGCCCACGTGCAACGTAGGGTGCACAAAATGCGCGTCAAGGTTGAAACCGCCGATGCTATTGCGTGCCAGTCGGGCAATCGGGCAATAACTGTAGCCATCCAGAGTGTCGCCATCGACCAGCATCACGACGTTCAGACGCAGGCTGGTGATCTCGTTTTCCAGATCGCCTTCGTTGAGGTCAGGCAGGGTGTCGAACTGTTTGCGAAAGCGCCGGGCGCTCTTCTGTTCCTGGCCATCTTCAACGTAGTTCAGGCCAAAGGGCTCGGGCAGCTTGAGCGCCGCATAGACCTTGATTTCTCCACCCTTGATCAGATTTTTCAGGTCGCGGGCGGCGGGCAGCGGGTCGTGCTGCGGCGCGTCGTAAAGGCTGCCGTCAGGGAACACCAGCTTCAGGCGCTTCAGTTGCAACGAGCCTGTGGCCAATGCCTCGACGTCGACTTCCAGCGTTTGCACGCCCCAATGGAAAGGCGTGGAACGCAGTGTCGACTCAGCAAGCTGATGCTGGTGAAACTCATCCTGATATTGGAAATGTTGTGGCAAAAGGAACATGCCTTCCGACCACATCACGCGGCTTTGTTTACTCATTTGGCGCCTTCCAACAGAGAATTGAATTGTGAGTCCGCTGCCTTTTTCGCAGCACTGCCGGCCGAGTCCTGAACCTGCTGGACAGCGGCGTCCTGCACACGCTCGGTAATACCTTTGCCGGCGGGTTGTTCGGGCATCGAATTGGATTTAGTGAACTGCTCTTCAGTCTTGAGCCTGTTCAGCACATCCACGCCACGAACGGCGAGGATGTAGTTGTTGTCCACCAGCACGCGCACACCGTCGGACGAGAACCAGATACCGTCCTTGCGCAGCGTGTTGGCGTCGAACGCGACCTTCCAGCGGCTGTCGACGTCGGTGCGGAAGAACGCCGCGATGCCCACATACAAGGCATTCGGGTTCAGCGGCCATTGATCGGTCTCGCCTATGCCAGGCAACAGAATCAGCTCTCTGCTTTCGACCAGTGTGTTGCCCAGAGCCTTTTGCGGATCATCCCAGAGGGTGTCGGCGTTGATCGACTCGAAGCGCTCCAGAGAGGACAGTTGATAAACGCGCACCACCACCGAGAGCGGTTTGCCGTACTCGTCAGGGTTGAGCTGATTACCGCCGTCAGTCGTCAGGATGACCTTTTCGTTGTCACCAAACATCATGTCGCCAGCCCAGGTGTCATCCATGCGCTTGGCGACACGGTCCGTCACGCCACAGGCGGACAGAGCCAGCATCATTGCCAGAACAGCCAGGCACCTTGCCAAGGCTGGCTTCGAGGAACAATTGCCTTGAAGTCTTTTATTCATCACGTCTTACCTATGGGGTGATCGATCAGGTCAGTGTGTAAGCGAAGTCGCCATCGCTGCCCAGATCGATGGTCAGGCTCTGAATCGGCTTGTCCTGCGCCATCCGCTCCAGCACTCGCTGGGCGAGTTCCGGCATGAGGGTCTTGGACAGGATGTTGTCGATGTTGCGTGCGCCGCTGTCGACTTCCGTGCAACGCGAAGCGATGGCCTTGATCAGCGCTTCGTCGTAACGCAGTACCGCCTGGTGATTGCGCTCGAAACGCTTGCGGATGCGCTCCAGTTTCAGGCCGACGATGCGTTCCAGAATCGCGTCTTGAACTGGGTAGTACGGCACGATGGTCAAGCGACCGAGGAACGCCGGTTTGAACACCTGATTCAGCTCGTCGCGCAGGCCTTCCACGATGTCATCGGGGGTCGGCTTCTGCTCGGTGTTCAGGCACCACTGCATGATGCGATCAGTACCGGTGTTGGAGGTGAGAATGATCACGGTATTGCGGAAGTTGATCTCGCGACCTTCGCCATCGTCCAGCACGCCTTTGTCAAAGACCTGGAAAAACAGCTCGAGCACGTCCGGGTGGGCTTTCTCCACCTCGTCGAGCAGCACCACGCTGTAAGGCTTGCGGCGCACGGCTTCGGTCAGCACGCCACCTTCGCCATAACCGACGTAGCCCGGCGGGGAACCTTTGAGGCTGGAGACTGTGTGGGCTTCCTGGTATTCGGACATGTTGATGGTGATGACGTTACGCTCGCCGCCATACAGTGTGTCAGCCAGCGCCAGCGCAGTTTCGGTCTTGCCGACACCGCTCGGGCCGAGCAGCAGGAACACACCGATCGGCTTGTTCGGGTCTTCCATGCGCGCGCGGGAAATCTTGATGCGCTTGCCGATCTCTTCAAGCGCATGATCCTGCCCCAGTACGCGTTCACCCAACAGCGCTGGCAGACTTTGTACGGTATCGATCTCGTCGCGCAGCATCTTGCCCAGCGGGATACCGGTCCAGCCGGAAATCACTTCACCGATGGTGCCGCCGTCCACCAGCGCGTGGACCAGCGGTTGCTCGCCCTGCACACTGGCCAGTTCGGCACGCACTGCAGCGATCTGCTCAGCATCAGGCGCGCCGTCTTCCGGAACGCTGAGTGCGCCAAGCTTTTCGACCAGTTCCAGCTCGCGCTTCCACTGTTGCTCCAGCGACTCGCGGGTTTCCTGTTCGGCTTTCAGCTCTTCGTGCAGGGCCGTCAAACGGCGAGCGTGGTCGCTGCCCTTGGCGGTTTCCTGCTCCAGCACGGTGATTTCTGCATTCAGGTTGTCGATGTGGCGCTTGCAGTCTTCCAGCGCGCCTGGCTGTGCCGATTGGCCCAGCGCGACGCGTGCGCAAGCGGTGTCGAGCACGCTGACGGCTTTGTCCGGCAGTTGGCGGCCGGTGATGTAGCGATTGGAAAGACGTACGGCCTGCACCAGCGCTTCGTCCATCACGGTGACCTTGTGATGCTCCTGCATCTTCGCCAGCAGCCCACGAAGCATGTGGATGGCCTTGTCTTCGTCAGGCTCTTCGACTTTCACGACCTGGAAACGACGAGCCAATGCGGCGTCTTTTTCGAAATACTTTTTGTATTCTGCCCATGTGGTGGCGGCGATGGTGCGCAGCTCGCCACGCGCCAAGGCAGGCTTGAGCAGGTTCGCTGCGTCGTTCTGCCCGGCCTGGCCACCCGAGCCGATCAGCGTGTGGGCTTCGTCGATGAACAGAATGATCGGGTGCAGGCTGCGCTTGGTTTCTTCGATGACCGACTTGAGGCGGTTTTCGAACTCGCCTTTGACCCCTGCACCTGCCTGCAACAGGCCCAGATCCAGGGTGTGAATGGCGACGCCCTTGAGCACCGAAGGCACGTCGCCCTGCACGATGCGCAGCGCCAGACCTTCAACCACGGCTGTTTTACCCACACCCGCTTCACCAGTCAGGATCGGGTTGTTCTGACGGCGGCGGGTCAGGATGTCGACCATCTGCCGCACTTCGAACTCGCGTCCCAGTACCGGATCGATACGACCATCGCGGGCGCTCTGGGTCAGGTTGACGGTGTACTGGTCCAGGGCAGGGGTCTTGCCGTTGCCCTTGGTGGTTGCGCCCGTGCTTGCGTCGGCGTTGGCCAGAGGCTTGCTCAGTTTGGTCTCCGGGCTGCCTTCGACCAGCGCGCTCATATTCAGGCGCAGGTCGTCAGCGTTGATTTTCTCCAGTTCCGGCGCCGAACCGATGACCACGCGGCGCAGGGCATCGTCATCCAGCAAGGCCTGAATCAGGTGGCCGGTGCGGATCTGCGACTGACCGAATTCGATCGACGCCAGTACCCAGGCCTGCTCGATCATGCGCGTGATGTGCGGCGAGAGCGCAGGCGTCCGTGTGTTGCCTTTCTTGAATGTCCCCAGCGCGGTGACCAACTGTGCTTGCAGGCGATCAGGCACTACGTCGTAGTGGCGCAGGATCACCGGCAGGTCGTTATCGTTGAAGTCGAGCAATTGCAGCAGCAAGTGNNTATGCAGCAGCAAGTGCTCGACTTCAACGTCGTAGTGGTTCTCCGACAGGCACAGCGCAGCAGCGCTTTCAGTGGCAGTGCGGCTCGTTTCGTTCAGCTTGGCGAACAGGGACTTCAGGTTCACAGGGAGACCCCATCAAAAGGAATATGGAAAACAGCGCAACGGGAGGGCTCCACGTCGACACCGGGGCGTTTGAGCCAGCCAAGCCAGCCCAGCGATACATTGCCTTGGCGGCCCAGGCGGGCCACGGGTACAGCTTCGCGCTTGAGCTTCGGCGCAATCTGGAAGTCCAGTTCGGCGCCGATGTAAAAACGCACCAGCTCAACAAGCTTCTGGTAATCCTCGGTGCCCGGCTGAAAGCGCTGGTAGTCAGCCAGTTCCAGAGGCCCCAGTTCGATACGTACGCACGACTGGTAATCCCAGACGCGATTGCCAGCCACGGCGCTCTGCCCTAGCACGGCGTTCTTGCGGCCCAACTGCGTGCACTGGCTGCTGTCGAGCTTCAGCCAGCGCCCGGCGAACTGCTGGATCTTGAACGGCAGCGAGAAATAAAAACTCAGCATGACTTCAAGGTTCAGGGCGTTGCGCGGCTTCTGGGCGAACATCCCCGAGAAGTAGCTAAACAGTTCGCGGCGCAATGGCGACTCGCCCTTGTCGAACTTTTGCTTCAACGCTTCGGGGCCGAAACCCACCAGGTTGAGCAAATAACGATCAAAGTTCGACGTGCCGTTACGCTCGTACTCGATGTAAAACTTGTACTTCTGCCAGGCCTCGTAAAACAGCGTGGTCATGCGATGCGAAAAAATATCCAGAAACGCATGCGCAGCGTCGTCTCGGTACTGAATATGCCTATCGATGAGCAGCTCGGTGTACGGGCGCGGCAGCACGCCTGATGGGCCGACCAGGCCCATGAACGTGACCTGCACCTCGGACAGCGGCAAACCGGCCGCCGAGAGCTTGCCTTCGCGTTCGAACTGCAGGTCGCTGACTTCACTGGCCGGAAAGTTCAGCGACAGCTGCGAACGAAAGCGCAGAGGGTCCTCATGCGGCCTGGTTTCCAGGTCCATGCGCCCATTCCTGCTGTAATCCAGGCGAAGCAAACGCACCAACTGAAAAAATTCGAATCGGTGCGGCTCAGCCCTTGCCTGGTCAATCAGACCAGGGGTTGATCGCCTGTTCGCGGGGGCCATTGGACCACTCTCTTTTCGCGCTGCACGGTGCGAAGGGTTAATTGGGTAAAGCTGTTCATCGAGCAGTACTGACCAAAGAAGTGGTCCAGCACCATGCCGAACAGGAACACGCCGCTGCCGGTGTACTGGCTTTCATCGAATTTCAGCGTGATGCCGACGCCGCGTACAAAGTTGGGGCGCGGATGCCCGATGCGCGCCACAACCGGTTCGCTGGTCACCGATACGATCCCGTTGATCTGTTTGCGAATCGCCGACACGTTGCGGTAGTTGTAAAGCGACAGCAGTTCCAGCAGCACTTCGCGACCCTTCGAAACCAGCGACATGTGGTTCAGCGACAGGTGCGAGATGAGCCGCCAGATCACGCCGTTGCCCAGCGGCACGCGCACCGTCGCCGTCGGTTTGCGCAGGCAGCGGATATCCTTGATCACCGAATTGGAGGGAATGTTGAAGTCCCCGCGCTCGCCGCCAAAAGGCAGCATCAGTGGTAAATCGCGATTGCTGCACGTCAGGCGGATACTGAGTGTGTCGTTGTTGGAATCAATCAGTTCCAGATCCCGATCCACGACGCGGATGAACATGTTCGAGCCATCGCTTTGTCGGCTCTGCGTCGGACGTCGCCGGGCGATCCAGAAGCTCTGACCGGGGCCTTGATCACCGCGTGGTTCAAAGAACGGATGGCAGGTGCCGACCTGATCGTTGCCGTTGATCTTCTTCACCCGCCGCACGCGATCGATCGAGACCACTTCGGCAGAGCTTTGCAGGCGCACATCCGGCGTTACCGCATATTCATGCTGAACGTGAGTCAGCTTGATCGGCTCGGCCTGCTGGCGGAACAGGTTGATGATGGGCGTGCAGTTGAGCTTGAAATTGTTACGGCCGATGTTCTGGGTCAGGCGTGCCAGACGATCCGTCAGGTCGTAATCGGAAAAGTAGAAATTGATTTCCACTTTGGCGATCTCTTTGCCAGCCAGAATACGGGCAAAGCCTGACAGGTCGAAGAACATGAACTTGTCAGGGAAGGTGAAGTATTCGTGCAGCAGTCGATAACCCAGAAACGAACGCTCCGAGTAATCCACCAGCCCTTCATCCAGACCATAACCGACAGACTTCAGGGCGTCGGCGGGCAGCACCACTTCACGAATGCGCCCTTCGTCTTCGAACGACAGGGTCGCTTTGGCCAGGTTGTTGAACAGCAGCTCATACAGTTGATGCATCAGCGTGCTTTCGCCATCAAGGAAAAAGCGCAGTCGGTCCAGTTCCATCTTGCCGAACAGGACGTCGGAGGTCGCACCCAGGCCGATGCGCAAGCGCGCAATCAGGTCTGCACTGTGGCCGTTGAACGCCGAACGCTCCATTTCAATGAACGAAGCACTTTGCACTGCCACTGGCCACAGTTCGACCGGGTAGCACGTACGAAACTTGCACACTATTCCGTCTATCGGTGTGGCATGCAGCTCGGTGTGCCGGGCTACGCGATAGGATTCGGTGACCTTTTCCTGCTTGCCCATATTGAACTCGACGATGGACATCGAAGGGGTAGGGCGCAGGTAGTGCGGGTACAGCACCTCCAGAAACGACTCGACGATTTCAGGAAACTCATCGTCGAGTTTCTTGTGTACGCGCGCCGACAGGAACGAGAACGCCTCGATAAGGCGCTCGGTGTGCGGGTCTTCGCAGTTGTCGCCCTCAATCAGTAATCGCGAAGCGATCTTCGGATATTGAGCGGCAAATTCCTGGCCCAGAAAGCGCAGGTGCGAGAGTTCCTTCTCGTAATAGGGCAGCAGATCGTCGAGCATCAGTTGAGGTTCTGCACTTTGTATTCCTGAGTGTTGACCTGCAGCACGGCGTCAAAGGAAACCTGACGCGAAATGTCCTGCAGACGCAGTACTGCGTCCACACGAAAAGTCAGCATGCGCTGGCCGGTCTGTTGTGCAAGCAACTGGACTTTCACGCTGCGGAAACGTCGGTCACCGACAGAAATTGCCTTCTCCAGCTGGCGCTGAATCAAAAGACGGTCCTGTGGGTCGAGCACGCTTCTACTGGTGAAGTCGGGCATACCGTAATCGAGGATGGTGCCGCTCAGATTGGCGAAACCCTCCAGCTCGTTAGCGACCAGAGACTGGCGAGTGTTCACCAGAATCTCCAGGTCACGAACGATGCTGGCCTTGTAATCGGCCAGCGAACTCAACCGTTGCGATGACGATTCCACGGACTGATGCGGACGATCGTCGAGCAACCGATCCAGCAATGAAGGCAACAGCTTGTGTTGACTACTCATGTTGCCTCCCTGGCTAAGTGATGGATCAGCCGCGAGTCGATTGCGGCAATTCGGCGACCAGACGCAACGATGCGGTCAGTTCATCCAGTTGGTAATGCGGACGCAGGTAAGTCACGGCCTTGTAGACACCAGGCTTGCCAGGCACTTCAAACACTTCGGCACGCGCTTCGCGCACGGGAACTTGGCCTTGGCTTCCTGACTGGCGGTGTCATCCAGCAACACGTAGCTGGACAGCCACTTGTTGAGGAACAACTCGACATCCTTGCGCGATGCGAAACTGCCGATCTTGTCGCGCATGATCGCTTTCATGTAGTGAGCGATACGCGAGGTCGCGAAGATGTATTGCAGTTGCGCCGAAAGACGAGCGTTGGCGTTGGCAATGTCGGTGTTGTACTGCTTCTGCTTCTGGGTCGACTGAGTGCCGAAGAATGCGGCGTAGTCGGTGCCTTTGCAGTGCACCAGAGGAATGAACCCCAGGTCCGACAGCTCTTTTTCGCGACGGTCGGTGATGGCAATTTCAGTCGGGCATTTCAGCGCGATTTCGCCGTCATCGGTCTTGAAGGTGTGGGTCGGCAGGCCTTCGACCAGACCGCCGCCTTCCACGCCGCGGATCGCCACACACCAGCCGTAGCGGGAGAATGCATCGGTCACGCGAGTGCCCAGTGCGTAGGCAGCGTTCATCCACAGGTATTTGTTGTGGTCACGGCCATCGACGCTTTCGACGAAGTTGAATTCTTCGACGGGCGTGGTATCCGGGCCATATGGCAGGCGACCCAGCAAGTGCGGCAGGGTCTGGCCGACATAGCGGGAGTCTTCAGAGGCGCGGAACGACTTCCATTTGGCGTATTCGACGGTATCGAAGATTTTCGCCAGATCGCGAGGGCCGGCCATGTCGGTGAACGAGTCCCAGCCGAACAACTCAGCCGATGCCGCGGAAATGAACGGCGCGTGGGCGGCGGCTGCAACGTGGGAGATCTCCTCGAGCAGGTACATGTCTTCCGGGCTGCGGTTGAACTCGTAGTCCCCCAGCAACATACCGAACGGTGCACCACCGAAGGTGCCGTACTCTTCTTCGTAGATCTTCTTGAACAGTGCGCTCTGGTCGAATTCGAACGAGGCCTTGAGGTCACGCACGAGGTCTTTTTTCGACGCATTGAGCAGGTGAATCTTCAGCGTGGTGCTGGTCTCGGTCTGGTCAACCTGATATTTCAGGCCGCGCCAGGACGCTTCCAGTTGCTGGAATTCACGGGCGTGCATGATTTCGTTCATCTGCTCGGAGAGCATCGAATCGATCTCGGCGATGCGCGCGTCGAGCACGGCAATCAGGTCCTTGCTTGGCGTCATCTCGCCTTCCAGCACTTGGGCCACGAGTTCGCCGATCAGATCGCGGGTACGTGTGCGCTCGGTCTCTGAGCGCGCAACGCGGCTTTCGGAAATGATGCTGTCGAGCAGGGAGGATTGCGGGGCGAAGTTTTCAACTTCAACCAGAGCGCTGTCCTGCTGAGTCACGGGTTGCTTATCGGTCATCGTCAGGCTCCTCCTTACTCTTTGCTGTCGGTGGCAGGAACGGCGGCTTCACGGCCGAACTCCTTGCCCAGGGTTTTCAGCTTTTCAGTGTTCTGCAACACGTCCATCAGCAGTTCTTCAAGCTTGTCGTTGCCACCCATCTTGTTACGCAGGTCAGCCAGCTTGTTGCGCACTTCCAGCAGCTTGCGCAGCGGCTCGACCTGACGCACGACGTTCTGCGGCTCGAAGTCTTCCAGCGCATTGAAGTTCAATTCGACGCCAAGCTGAGTACCGTTCTTGGCCAGGGTGTTGTCGACGCGATACGCCAGGCGCGGCTTGATGCCTTTAAGGGCGCCGTTGAAGTTGTCGCGATCGATGAAGATGAACTTGCGATCCTTGAGCTTGGGCAGCGGCTCCAGGGGGTTGCCGGAGAAATCGCCGAGAACGCCTACAACGAATGGCAGCTCTTTCTTTTCCTGAGCGTCGCCGATATCAACGTCGTAAGTGATATGGACCCGAGGCGCGCGAACGCGGTCAAGTTTGTGCTGGGTACTTTCCTTCTTCGCCATCGTCATCTCCTGTGCGAGCAACTCGCTGCAAGTCGTTTGCGTACCGGGCCTGGACAGGCCGGGCGCGATTAGAGTCCTTCAATCGTCAGCAAAAGGCGCTGACGGATTTCATCGTTCATTTCCAGAATATTTTCGTGCCCGACCAACTCTTCAAAGCTTGTATTGCCTGCGATCTGCGTGCTGTTGCGAATGACCGACTCATCCGGCAGCTCGGAGCGCACCGGTGAGCTGATCACGCAGAACGGCAGATCGCCGAAGTCTTTCAAGCGCTCGAAACTGACCGGGAAGCGCAACCCTTCGAACAGGCGGCTCATGCCCGGTGACTTGCTCAGGCAATAGAACAGGACCAGATAATGCACAACGTAGCGATACAGCTCGGCGCTACTGCGATTAGGGTCCTTGATTACCTTGCGAAACTGCGCCAGATCGAAGGAGTTGAAGCCCACCACCCAGCGCACCGGGCTGGTGATGCGTATGGTCTGCCCGCTTTGTGACAGCACCATGTCGTATTCGAGCGGGAACAGCTCGGGCGTCGTACTGATCAGGTTCAGCGGCACTTCCAGTTCATTGACCAGCTTGAACGGCTCTGCCGATGCAATGCGGTCATAGAGCTCTTTAAGCTCCTTGAAATGGTGCTGAGTTTCTCGACCGCTGCTGCGTTGCGCGCCCTGCAGGTATTCACCGAAGAATGTCTGCGGGCGTATCAGCAGCGCGAGGGTCGACAGATAGTCGGACGCCTGCACCTTGAGCGCGTCGGAAATAGCGCGCGTCTGCTTGCGCAGCTTGATCAATGCTTCTATATCGAACGTCTGAGTCATCGGTACATCGTCCTTGAACCCTTCACGACCGCTTCCCGGATCAGACCGGGGACGGGGAAGAGTTGCGAATTTCTCGACTGCACACCTGCTCATGAAGTGGTTTTGCCATGTGCGTAAAGCAAAACGCACCGCCACTATGAGGAAGGATTTGGTGCTGGCATATAGATGTCGTCTAGCCAGCAGTGTGGTCTATGGCACTATTTTCAGTAGGAAAGTTCCTACAGACGGTGGATATTTTCTCGGTTTTGTTACAGTAAGCAATGATTGCTATGAGCCACTACTGGTTAATATTACAGCAGTAATATAGCCGTAAGCCTTGATTTATAAGGGCTTTGGAGCTTTATCTGGATCCGATTTCGAACGCAATTAAGCTTAAAAAGATGAACTTATTTGCCCGCTGTTTGCGTCTTCAAGACGATAAAATCACGATGCCGTCTTGTGAGCGGATATTTCTCGGATGAGGGATGATGGCACCACGAGTGGTTCAGGTGGCAACAGGAGAGTGAGTGAAACGCACACCGATTCTTGCCGAGCGCAAGGAGGAAGGTGCTTGCTGATAAACGTCCCCGGATTTTCTTGCAGCAAACAAAAAAAACGCCGAAGCGGGTTTTTCCAAGACCATCCCGACTTCCTGTCGGACGCCTCCCAGGCGATGGTCGATCATCCTTGATCCTGGTGAACTCCCTGTTCACCACTTGATGGATCCAATCTTATGCGCCGCGTGCAGGTTCGGAAATAGCCAAGTTCCCCCGCCGCGTGTAAGCCTTTCGCTATACCTCACGTGTTCATGCTCGAACAGCGGGGTGAGGGGCAGGAATTCTGGCGTCAGGAAAGATTTTGCATCTGCAGGTTCGCCGACAGCAAAAATCGCCGGCAATAAAAAACCCGCCGAAGCGGGTTTGTACCAAGACCATTCCAACTCCCTGTCGGCTGCCTTCCCGGCGATGGTCGATCGTCCCTGATCCTGGCGAACTCCTTGTTCGCCAGTTGTTGGATCCAATCTTACGGCGCTGGTAGCAGGTGAAAAATAGCCAACCTTCCCTATTGCGTGTAAGCCTTTGGCTATACCTGTGTAAGGTTTTGTATGTGGATGGCCGTGAACGTACGCATCAAAAAAACCGGTTTTAGCGGCGAAACAGTTGCTCCAGAGGGGTTCAATGTGTTGCTAAGGCGAGAAAGTCGCCGCCACTTCACAATAACGCTGCTCGGCATTTTTACTGTCCTCGTCGCGATTTCGGGCAGCACGTTTGGTCCACTCCCGGCATTCCTCCTTGAAGTTGACCTGCGCAGCCTTGCGACACTCGCGCCGTTCGAATGAGCGAACGGCGAAGTTTTTGCAGACGCTGTCGCCGTCGATGCTGTTGCCGTAAACCCGCCACTGCGCCCGATAGCGGTTTCTGCCGTCCCATTCACGGATGGAGGCCGTCGCGACGCTGTAGGGCCGGGCCGAGCGATTGGGGTTGCGAGCAGCGTTGGCTTTGAAGTCAGCCATGTAGTCTGCGGACACCATGCCTTTCGCCGGTTCTGCCTGAGCGGGTCGAGGAACCTGGCCAAAGCGACAGTTCAATACGCTCTCATCGATGACATTGCCGCTTTTCATGCAGTTATCCAGCGGCTGCACGGCGGCTGGCTGTTCCCGGGTTGCGGCGACAGGTAACAGGTCAGGCGCACGGATCGACGGCGCGGGTGCGGGGCTTGCCACCATTGTCGGTTCGCTGTCGATCATGGTGGTCTCTGGTTCAGGTGCAGGTCGCTCGACAGGTGGTGCCAGTGCCACCTTTGGGCTTCGCGCATGAGACACGACCAGCCCGGCCAGGCAACCCGCAACGATAAGGCCTGCCAGCCATAGCCAGTAGGGCCGCGACTTGCCCGGTCGAGCGCTAAGTTTACGGCTTGGATGCGCGCCCAGAACGACATCGACCTGGCCCGGCACAAGGCGCTGAATGCGGATGATCCCGTCGTCTTCGGGTTGCTGTGTGGAATCCATTCCTGCTCCAAATCAAGCGGTATGAAGGTGAGCGCCGCGCCTGCTGACGCAGCAGGCATGAAATCTCAACGCTATCGGCCACGCGCCGTGTTTCTGTAACGCTTTGGTGGTGTATGCATTTGGCCTGTCGCGCTAAGGTTGGGACCGTTTTGTTTGACTGATGGATGAGCCGCGAATGCACCAGCGTCTTGAGCAGGTTTTTGGTTACACGCAGTTCCGGCCAGGCCAGGAGGCAGCGATCAGCGCCGTGCTGGCCGGACGCTCGGCTGCGGCAATTTTCCCGACGGGCTCAGGCAAGTCGCTATGTTACCAATTGCCTGCGCTACTGCTGCCCAATTTGACGCTGGTGGTCTCGCCGTTGCTGGCGCTGATCCAGGATCAGCTTGCCTTTTTGCACCGCCACGGCATTGCGGCGGCAAGTATTGATTCGGCGCAAAGCCGCGATGACGTCGCCGACGTCATGGCACGCGCACGCTCCGGAGAGCTGAAGATCCTGATGATCTCGGTCGAGCGCCTCAAGAACGAACGTTTCCGCAACTTCATCGCCCAGGTGCCGATTTCCTTGCTGGTGGTCGACGAGGCGCACTGTATTTCGGAGTGGGGGCATAACTTCCGGCCTGATTATCTGAAGCTGCCGGACTACCAGCGCGAATTCAACATCCCTCAGGCACTGCTGCTGACCGCGACCGCGACACCGCAGGTCATTACCGACATGCAGGACAAATTCGCCATTGCCCCCGAGGATGTCATCACCACCGGCTTCTACCGCGCCAACCTGCACCTGTGGGTCAAGCCGGTCAGCGGGCGTGACAAAAGGCGGCTGCTGGTCGAGTGGCTCAATGAGCGGCGCGGCCAACCGACAATCGTTTACGTGACGCTGCAAAAGACCGCCGAGCATGTCGCGGTGCACCTTGAGCAGAATGGTCTACCCGCCAGTGCTTACCATGCCGGGCTGCTTAATGATCAGCGCGAGTCTATTCAGAAGCAGTTCATGGGCGGCCATTTGAACTGCATCGTGGCGACCATCGCGTTTGGAATGGGTATCGACAAAAGCGACATCCGTAATGTGGTGCATTTCGACCTGCCCAAATCCATCGAGAACTACAGCCAGGAAATCGGCCGGGCAGGGCGCGATGGTGGTGCCTCGGATTGTCTGGTGCTGGCCAACCGCGACAGCCTCAATGTGCTGGAAAATTTTGTGTATGGCGACACGCCGGAGCGCGAGGGGATTGCCCGTGTGCTGGAGGATTTGCTCGATGCACGCCATGACGGGCAGTGGGAGTTTCTGCTCGGGCCGCTGGCTGATCTCAGCAATATCCGTCAGCTACCGTTGAAGACCCTGCTGGTGCAGCTGGAACTGCGCGGGATCATCGCACCGCGCTACGCTTACTTCGCCGAGTACCGCTTCAAGTTTCTGCTTCAGCCGCACGACCTGATGGCGCGTTTCGAGGGTGAGCGGCGCGAATTCGTTCAAGCGTTGATCGATACGTCCAGCCGGGCGCGTACCTGGGCCACGGTCAACTTCGACGCGATGTAGCAGCAATACGGTGCCGAGCGTGGGCGGGTGGTCAAGGCGCTGGATTACTTTCAGGAAAAGGGCTGGATCGAGCTGGAAAGCAAGCAGATGACCGAGGTCTACAGCGTGTTGCGCAGTGACTTTGACCCGCAGGCGCTGAGCGTCGAGCTGCACGATTATTTCGCCCACCACGAGGCCACTGAAGTTGCGCGCATTCATGCAATGCTTGAGGTGTTCTCCAGTGATCAGTGCCTGACTCATCGGTTGGCACGCTACTTCGGCGATTACAACGCGCCCGAGCAATGCGGCCATTGCTCGGTCTGCCACGGCCAGATCGCCCATCTTCCACAGCCACCTGCGCTGGAACCTCTGGATAACCGGGACTTTCAGCAGGTGTGCGGTGATTTTATCCACAAGCACCAGGACTTCACTGGCCAGCCACCCAGCGCCGAATGCCTGACGCGCTTTCTGTGCGGCATCAGCGTGCCCTTGTTCACCAGGCTCAAGGCTCGCGCCACCAGCGGTTTTGCCTTGCTGGAGGATTATCCGTATGCGCAGGTGAGGGCATGGGTGCAGGCGATGCTCTAAAACAAAACCGGCCGCTCAAGAGCGANNTCGGTTTTGATTCATCAGTAAATAACGGCTGTATCAGTCGCGATGACGACGATGGCCGTGGTGCTTCGGACGACGGTCATGATCGCGATAGTAGCGGCGATCATCACGGCCACCGCGATAACGACGATCATCGCTGCGGCTTTCGTTGCCCATGTAGTTGCCGAGTGCGGCACCACCGCCGCCGCCTACCGCCGAGCCGATCAGGCTGCCGGTGCTGCCGCCAACGCTGCGGCCTACAACGTTACCGCCTGCTGCGCCCAGACCGCCGCCAATGGCTGCTTCTGTACGGTTGCGACGGTCTGCACCGACCGCACCGCCGGCTGCGCCACCCAGGCCAGCGCCAATCGCTGAACCGGTGCTGCCGCCGAGCTGTTGACCGACGACCGAGCCGAGTACCCCACCCAATGCTCCGCCTGCGCCTGATTCGAGGTTGCCTGCAGAGGCTGCACCGCTGATCAAGGCAAGAGACAACAACAGTATCGAGGAATACTTCATGTATGGAATCTCATAGGGATGACGGCGCGATCTTGGTGTCAAGTGAAGAATGTAGCAATGCAATTCCGACGAGTAACACGATTGCCACACAAACTGTTAAGTTATTGTTTTGGATAAGGAACTTAAGTCGGAAAAGAGAGTCTGAGGTTACTTGTGAAAGGCCCGTTTCCAGCGAAACGGCCCTTTTTTGTGGGCGTCTTTTATGAACGTCAGATGATGCGGGCCGACTCTGCCGATCGCTCGAGACGAATGGCCACGAACTTCGACGTCGGCGTGCTGCTGCCATCGCCAACGCTTTCCAGCGGCACCAGCGGGTTGACCTCTGGATAGTAGGCCGCAGCCTGACCGGCCGGAATGTCGAACGCCAGCAAGGTGAAGCCTTTGACGCGGCGCTCGCGGTTGTCGCTCCAGATTGAGATCACGTCAGCTTTCTGACCCGGCTGAAAGCCCAGACGAATGATGTCGGCTTCGTTGACGAACAGCACATCACGCTGGCCTTTGACACCGCGATAACGGTCGTCCAGGCCATAGATAGTGGTGTTGTACTGATCGTGCGAGCGCATCGATTGCATGATCAGGTCCGGAATCTGCCCGGTCGAGCTGATGTCTTCATGGATCAGGCTCAGCGGCAACGCGTTGGACTTGAAGTTGGCGCGCGTCGAGGCTGTGTTCCAGCGGCGGGCACCGGCGGCGTTGCCCAAGTAGAAGCCACCGGGGTGTTTAACGCGCTCGTTGAAGTCTTTGAAGCCGGGGATGGTGTCGGCGATCAGGTCGCGAATGCGGTCGTAGTCTTCGACCAGCCACAACCAGTCCACAGGTGCCTTGCCCAGTGTTGCGTTGGCGATACCGGCGATGATCGCAGGCTCGGAACGCATCTGCTTCGACGACGGCTTCAACTGGCCGTTGGACGCGTGGACCATGCTGAACGAATCTTCCACGGTCACGGCCCGTGGGCCGTTGGCCTGGATGTCGATGTCGGTACGGCCGAAGCACGGCAGGATCAGCGCGTCCTTGCCGTGGAACAGGTGGCTGCGGTTCAGTTTGGTGCTGATCTGCACGGTCAGGTCGCAGTTGCTGAGGGCTTCTGCAGTGCGATGGCTGTCCGGTGTTGCCTGGGCGAAGTTGCCGCCCAGCGCGATGAACACCTTGGCGCGACCTTCGGCCATGGCGTGAATGGCTTCGACCACGTTGTGGCCATTTTCGCGGGGCACTTTGAACTGGAAGCGTTTTTCCAGAGCATCGAGCAGGAACACCGGTGGGCGCTCGTTGATGCCCATGGTGCGGTCACCCTGCACGTTACTGTGACCGCGCACCGGGCACAGGCCTGCGCCTGGACGGCCAATGTTGCCGCGCAGCAGCATCAGGTTGGCGATTTCCTGAATGGTCGCAACCGAATGGCGGTGCTGGGTGATACCCATTGCCCAGCACATGATGACGTTCTTGCCCTTGGCGTACATGCGTGCTGACTGTTCGATGTCAGTCAGCGGCAGGCCGGACTGCTCGACAATCTCGTCCCAGGACGTGTCATCGATGGCGGCCAGGTATTCAAGCACGCCTTCGGTGTGTTCGTTGAGGAACGCGTGATCAAAGACCGACGGCTCATTCGCCAGCTGTGCATCACGCTCCCATTGCAGCAGGAACTTGGCCATGCCGCGCAACAGCGCCATGTCGCCGCCCAGGGCAGGGCGGAAGTAGGCGGTGTTGGTCGGACGGTCACCGTTGGTGAGCATTTCGACCGGGTGCTGAGGGTGCTGGAAACGCTCCAGACCACGCTCTTTCAACGGGTTGACGCACACCACCTGCGCGCCGCGTTGTACCGCTTCACGCAGGGGTTCCAGCATGCGCGGGTGGTTGGTGCCGGGGTTCTGGCCGAGGACGAAGATGGCGTCGGCGTGTTCGAAGTCTTCGAACGTCACGGTGCCCTTGCCCACGCCGACGCTTTGCGACAGCGCTACACCACTGGCTTCGTGGCACATGTTCGAGCAGTCCGGGAAGTTGTTGGTGCCATAGGCGCGCACGAACAACTGATACAGGTACGCCGCTTCGTTGCTGGCGCGACCCGAGGTGTAGAACTCGGCCATGTTCGGGCTGGGCAGGTTCTTCAGGTGCTTGGCGATCAGCGCGAATGCGTTGTCCCAGCTGATCGGCTTGTAACGGTCGGTTTCGGCATCGTAGGCCAGAGGCTCGGTCAGGCGGCCCTGATACTCAAGCCAGTAGTCGCTCTGCTCCAGCAATGCACTGACGCTGTAGCGGGCGAAGAAGGCCGGATCGACACGGCGTTTGGTGGCTTCCCAGTTGACCGCCTTGGCGCCGTTCTCGCAGAACTTGACCATGCCGCTTTCCGGCGAATCGCCCCACGCGCAGCCAGGGCAGTCGAAGCCGCCATTCTGGTTGGTCTTGAGCATCATGCGCAGGTTCTTCAGCGCGTTGTCACTGCCCAGCCAGTGTTGCGTCACGCTGATCAGTGCGCCCCAGCCGCCTGCCGCACCTTTGTATGGCTTGTAGCGGGGGATAGGTGTCTTGTCGGCTTGATGATGAGTGCTCACGCTTGAATCTCCATCGCAGGGCTATAGACCCGCGGCGCACTGTGCTGCGGCAGGTGAATTAAATTGAGGTTGTGGCGGCGGGCCCATTGCAGGGCCAGACCGGTGGGCGACGACAGGCTGACCAGGGTCTGGATGCCGGCGCGCAATACTTTCTGAATCAGTTCCAGGCTGCAGCGGCTGGTCACGATGGCGACGCCGCCTGCCAAGGGGATGTCCTGACGGATCAATGCGCCGATCAGCTTGTCCAGCGCGTTGTGGCGGCCAATGTCTTCACGTCCCAGCAACAGCTGGCCGTTACCGTCCATGAACACCGCAGCATGCACAGCGCCACAATGGCGGCCAAGCGGCTGGAACTCACCGATGCGCTGACGCAGGCCTTCCAGCCACTCAATCGGCGGCAAGGGTGCGCCGGGCAGCACGTTCAGTTCTGGCAGAGCCTGCTCTACCGCTTCAACGCCACAGAGCCCGCAACCGCTGGTGCCTGCCAGTTGCCGACGCTGTTGCTTGAGTTCCCAGAAGGCGCGGCTGGCGATTTCGACTTCGGCCTGCATCGCCGAGCCGCAACCGCTGATTTTGAAGTCGTAGATTTCGTCGTGCGAGGCAATGATGCCGCTGCCCAGGCTGAAACCGATGATAAAGTCTTCCAGATCGGTGGGGCTGACCAGCATGACTGCCTGGCTGATGCCGTTGTAGGCAATCGCCAGTGCCACTTCTTCGGCAAGTTCGTTACGTGCAGAGTCCGTGCCCTCGAGGTTCGAGTAGCTGTAAGACTGGCTTGCTTCGGGGGCTGGCGTAGCAAAGGACGCCGAGCTGACCTTGCGCGTAACGGGCATGGGCTGAAATACCGGCAGAATGACATCTGCAAGACTAGGCCCGTTCTGGTAAATCGTCTAATCGCTAGTGCTGATGTGCCGATAGATGACGTCGATCAACGCTCTAGCGCGGCATTTCTGCTACCAGTGCAAAGCAGGCTTCAGCCAGTGCCGAACGTGGCGCACTGCGGCGCATGATCAACCCCAGCCGGGCCAAAGTCCGGGAGTCGGCAATCGGATGCAGGCGCAAATGTTCGGTGAGCGTTTCCAGACCGCCATCCAGCGGCATGATCGCGCAGCAAAAACCGCCATGTACGGCTTGCAGCAACTGATGAACGGCATCGGTTTGTATCAGCGGATTGGGTTGCAGGCCGCGGCTATGGAAGTTGTGATCGATCGACTGCCGAAAATGCATGCCGCTGGTCAGCATGCCCAGTGGCAGCTCGACCAGATCGGCCCAGCTCAAGGGATCGTCGCCAAACGTGAAGTGCCGACGGTCGTACAGCAGGCCCATGCGCGTGTCGTCCAGGGTGAGCGAATCGAAACGCTCATTGTCCAGACGTTCCAGGTACGAGACGCCCAGATCGATACGATTGCTTGCCAGTTGTTCCAGCACTTGCTCGGAGCTGAGTGACGACAGCTCGAAGCGCAGATTGGGGTGCAGCTGGTGCAGCCGGTGCAGCAATGGCAGCGGATCGAAGCTCGACAGCGGCACCACGCCCAGGCGCAACGTCCCGACCAGATGACCGCGGCAGGCGGCCGCTTCAGCCTGCAGACCGTCGTAGGCAGCCAGTACCGTGCGTGCCCAGGCCAATACGCGTTCGCCTGGTGCGGTAAAGCCTTCGAAGCGTTGGCCGCGATTGACCAGTGGCAAGCCAAGCTCTTCTTCCAGATTGCGCAGGCGCATCGACAGCGTCGGCTGGGTGATGTTGCAGCGCGCAGCCGCCTGGCCGAAGTGCCTCGTCTCGTCGAGGGCGATCAGAAATTTAAGTTGCTTGATGTCCATGTTCACTCCGATGAGCCGTCCAGACAGCCGATTCTACGCGCTCAGGCTGAATGATCGAGCACGCCCTTGATCAACTCCCGATAGTCGTCCACTGCGGCGAACTTTTCGGTGTCTTTCGGGCCTTTTTGGCTGTTGGGTTGGCTGACGGCCAGCAAATGGGCTACACCGAAGTGTCGAGCGCTGCGCAGGATCGGCAGGGTGTCGTCGATAAACAGACTGCGTGCCGGGTCGAAGGCTGTTTCGGCCTTCAGAGCGTCCCAGAAATGCTGGCTTTCCTTGGGAAAGCCGTAATCGTGAGAGCTGATCAGGCGTTCGAAATAAGGCGCCAGCTCGATTCGCTCCATCTTCAGCGACAACGAATCGCGGTGCGCGTTGGTGATCATGATCACCCGTTTGCCCGCTTGCTTGATGGCGGCGAGAAAGGTCTCGGCGTCCGGGCGCAGTGCAATCATGTGCGCAATTTCGCGTTTCAGGTCGCGAACCGACAGTTTAAGCTCGGCGCTCCAGAAATCCAGGCAGTACCAATTGAGCGTGCCCGCGTTGTTTTCGAACAGCGGCTTTAACTCCAGCCAGGCCATGGCGAAACTGACGCCGTGCAGTTCGGCGTAGCGCTGCGGCAGGTGCTGCATCCAGAAGTGTTCGTCGTAATGCAGGTCGAGCAACGTGCCGTCCATATCCAGCAGGACGGTATCGATTTCGCTCCAGGGCATGGAAAGCATTAAGGCCTCGTCAGGGGTTGAGAACGGGTAAGCATATCCGACACAGACATCGGGAAAAGCTCGGTATAGTACCTCGTTCATGTAAAGGAGCCTGTCATGCGTCAGAAACCTACCGTACTTGCCCGTGCAATTGTCGCCAGTAGTCGTCTGTTCCGCGTTGAAGAGCTGCAACTGCGCTTTGCCAATGGCGTCGAGCGGACCTACGAGCGTCTGGCCAGCCGGGGGACGGGGCCCGGCGCGGTGATGATCGTGGCCATGCTCGATGCCGACCACGCGGTGCTGATCGAAGAATATTGCGGCGGCACCGATGCCTACGAGCTGTCCCTGCCCAAGGGGCTGATCGAGCCCGGCGAAGACGTGCTGGCGGCCGCCAACCGCGAACTCAAGGAAGAAGCCGGTTTCGGTGCCCGGCAACTGGAATTGTTGACTGAACTGTCGCTGTCCCCCGGTTACATGAGCCAGAAAATTCAGGTGGTCCTCGCCACTGACCTTTATGAAGAGCGGCTGGAAGGCGACGAGCCCGAGCCGATCCGGGTCGACCGGATCAACCTGCGCGAGCTGTCGAGTCTTGCGCAGAATGCTCAGTTCAGTGAAGGCAGGGCGCTTGCGGCGCTGTACCTGCCCCGTGACCTGCTAACCCAGCGTGGATTGTTCCAGCCATGACCGATTCGTTACAAAACCTGCCACATCCGCTGCTCGCGCCGGTGATCGAACTGACGCGACTGGCGGGCGAAGTGATCCTGCCGTTCTGGCGCGCCAACGTCACCGTAACCACCAAGACCGACGATTCGCCGGTGACCGCCGCTGACCTGGCCGCCCATCAGGTGTTGGTCGAGGGTCTGCAGGCGCTTGATCCGGACATTCATGTGCTCTCCGAAGAGGACGCTGACATCCCCCTCAGCGAGCGGGCAAGCTGGGAGCGCTGGTGGCTGGTCGATCCGCTGGACGGCACCAAGGAGTTCATCTCCGGCAGTGAAGAGTTCACCGTCAATGTCGCGCTGATCGAGCGTGGCCGCGTGGTATTCGGCGTGGTCTCGATGCCCACCAATAACCGCTGCTACTTCGGCGGTGCCGGGCTGGGTGCCTGGCGCAGCGATGGCGTCGGTCACATCCAGCCGATCGCAGTGCGCACACAGCCTGGCGAAGGGCAGACCTTTACCGTGGTCGCCAGCCGCCGCCACTCCAGCCCGGAGCAGGAGCATTTGCTCGCCGGCCTGTCGAACGGGCTGGGCCATTTGCAACTGACCAACATCGGCAGCTCATTGAAATTCTGCCTGCTGGCCGAAGGCGCCGCCGACTGCTACCCACGCCTGGCCCCGACCTCGCAATGGGACACCGCTGCGGCGCAGGGCGTGCTTGAAGGTGCAGGAGGCGAAGTGTTGCAACTGGACGGCCAGCCATTCAGCTACCCGGCGCGTGAATCGCTGCTCAACCCATTCTTCCTGGCCCTGCCCGCCAACGCCGAATGGCGCGACAAACTGCTGGTGCTGGCCCAGTCCTGAGTCCGGCTTCAAGGCCTCTGCCCGGCGGGCGTGGGAGCGAGCCGGGCGACGCTTCGCTTGCTCGCGAAGGCGATTGTTCAAGCGATGAATTTTCATAGATTG
>NZ_LJQT01000451.1:0-12117 GCF_001400515.1 Pseudomonas meliae
GAACAGCTGCCTTGCTCGGAGCTTCCCTTATGGCTGAAATGATTCAGCAAGATGCCTGGCGCGGCTGATATCGGTTTCAAAGGGAACCGTAACAGTGAACGTGCCACGTAGGATGGACACGTTCAGGACATTCCTCCCATGCCCGCCGTTGCCTCCATCGTATCGAGCCCCCGCTTGCTGGCTCGCGCTATTCAAATCGCTGTCCTCGCCCTGGGCTCGCTGTGTGTGGGTTGTCAGTCTGTGGACTACTCAGCACCCCGGCAGGAACGCAATCCGCGGCTGGTTACGGGCCTGGTCTACTGGGGAGGAGATGATCAGGAAGGTGCGCGGGCGGCAGAGAAAATTTCCGATTTGCCCGTCTATAACGGCGAGGACGTGTGGCAGCGAGTTGCGCAACGCAGCAGGCTGGCCGATGGCCAGGGTATGAATGAGCGTATCGCTCGCCAGCGCGATTGGCTGCTGAGCAATCGTGGGTTTATCAGTGGGGCAAGTGTCCGGGCCAGCCCCTATCTGCATTTTATTGTCGAGCGCCTGGACGAGCGCAACATGCCGTTGGAGCTGGCGCTGTTGCCAATGATCGAAAGCTCCTACAACCCGATGGCCAATTCACCGGCTGCGGCGGCTGGCCTGTGGCAATTCATGCCTTCTACCGGGCGCAGCTTCAATCTTTATCAAAGCGCTACGTACGACGCTCGCCGTGACGTGGTGGCCTCAAGCAAGGCAGCGATGGATTACCTGACCCGCCTGCATGATCAGTTCAATAATGACTGGCTGCTGGCACTGGCGGCCTACAACTCGGGCGAAGGCACAGTCGGCCGGGCGATTGAGGCCAATCGGCGGCGCGGACTACCTGTTGATTACTGGCACCTGAATTTGCCCAGGGAAACCCTGGATTACGTGCCCAGGCTGCTGGCGCTCTCGCTGATCGTGCGCAACGCCGCTACCTATGGTGTAAAACTCACCCCGGTCGCCAATACGCCATATTTTGACGTGGTCGAACTCAACCATGCGGTAGACCTGACCCAGCTTGCGGCCACTGCGGGTGTGGATGAGGGCCAGTTGCTGAGACTCAACTCGGCGTTTCTGCGCAAAAAAACGCCAGATGGACCAGGGCGGTTGCTGTTGCCCAAGACTCAGAAGCAAGTGCTGACAGCCGGTATCGCGCGAATAACCGGGGAATTTCCTGTGACTACGGGCACCCCTCAGCGCATTGATAAGCCTGTGGTCGAACACTTGGCATTACCCCAGACGGCACAGCCGGTGAGGGTGGTCGAGCGAACGCCGGTGCCCAGGCCAGCGCAGCCGGTTGAGGTAGCTGAACGGGCACCTGTGCCCAACCCAGTGGAACCCATGCGGGTAGCAGAGCAGTCTTCTGCGCCGCAAACACCACCCTTGGTACCGGCTGTCGAGCATAAAGAGCCGCCGATGACCCCGCGGACACCGGCAAGGGAGGCATTATCGGTGCCTAGCGTGGTACAAGCCGGGCGCTACGTGGATGACCGCTCGTCGCCTCGCAGGCGTGATGATATCGAGGATCGTACGGGCCCGCGCGAGCTGCCAAGCGGCCCGCGTATCGTGGTCTATGCCAGCGGTTCACGCTAATAACCTGCGGTTTTAAAGCCGGATGTATAGCAAAATCACCTGAAAGATGCCCTTTTTTGGTGCTTTTTCTTGTTGGCGTTTCGGTGTGACTCGCCGTTAAGACGCTATATTTCAACGCTGATACGTCCTTGTTTTTGTTCTCGTTCGTGGCAGGTAGCCGTGAACTTTTTACGCTCGCAGACTATTTTTGCTGAACTTTTTTAAAGTTTTGTAAGCTAGTGCTTACACACATTTAGAAACATTCTTCCGTGATGACGAGGTATCACCGTTCGTTATGGTCACCGCCTTTGGCGTGGTGACAGCTTGCGATTGACGGATTGTCCTACACTGAATCCTTTCAGTTAACTATCTCTTCGATCAAATTTTGAGCCCGCATGCCATGAAATCCACCCGTTCGGATAGCCGAATGGGTGGGTGGCAAAAAGCTATCTAGTTTCGAGCCCAAAAAACCGGGAGGATTTTGTAACCCTCCATGCCAAGGGTGAGCGGCGTTCGGAAAACCGAATGTATAAAAACCCATGAGTCACCCTGTCGAGCGTTACGTGTAACGTCTTCCGTTCCCCATCAGTAAGTTAAGTTTCAATGTCGAACTTTTCGTTTTGGTCGGGTAGTTTGTTAAGTTTATTTTCCTTGAAAGGGGACTGCTTGAGTATGGGTTTCCCGTTTTAATTTCTTTCAGCCCGTTATTAAGTGAGCCCTTGTAAAACGGCCTATAACGTTAAATTTATTTTTATGAGTCGAGTGACTTTTCTGTGAAGTTTTTTAATAATAAACCGTGTGGTTATATAGTTTTTTGCCAGGGTCCAGGACGGGGCAGTGCGGTTAACTCCCCGGAAGCCGGGGGGTTTAACGTTTTTTGAGCGGTAAGCGCTTGATCGGAATAGAGTATCGATAGATTAAACTAATCATCCCAACAGTCTGGCTCTATGCGGGTGTTGCTCGTCATATGACGATATTACTATGATAATAATTCTCAACTTTGTGAGCTTTTTCTCATTTCATGGGGAACTAAATTACTATATGTGTGCCTTGTAAGACGTGGTATTAATAGTCCGCTTGCCACCCACAGTGAGAGTGATCGATGAGCACAGACATTGATAAGGGCGTCCGAGAGTATTGGGACGTAACTGCATTATCCGCTGGTCATCAAATTGTAATGAACAGCGCGTTTCTTGATATGGACTTACTGCTGTGCGGGGAAACCGGGACGGGTAAAGACACCCTGGCCAATCGCATTCATGAGCTGTCCAGCAGGTCCGGGCCCTTTGTCGGCATGAACTGCGCCGCCATCCCCGAATCGTTGGCAGAAAGCCAGTTATTCGGTGTCGTCAATGGCGCATTTACCGGTGTCTGCCGCGCTCGCGAGGGCTACATCGAAGCGTCCAGCGGCGGTACGCTTTACCTCGATGAAATCGACAGTATGCCGCTTAGCCTCCAGGCCAAGTTACTTCGCGTTCTGGAGAGCCGGGGGGTCGAGCGGCTGGGCTCAACCGAATTCATTCCACTGGATCTGCGCGTGATTGCTTCCGCCCAGCGCCCTCTGGATGAACTGGTGGAACAAGGACTTTTTCGTCGCGACCTGTTTTTTCGGCTCAACGTGCTGACGCTTCACTTGCCAGCCTTGCGCAAACGTCGCGAACAGATCCTGCCATTGTTCGACCAGTTCACCCAGGAGATTGCCGCTGAGTTCCAACGTCCCGTTCCTGTACTGGACAACGGTCGTGTGCAGATCCTGCTCAGCCATGACTGGCCGGGCAACGTGCGCGAACTGAAATCCGCAGCCAAGCGGTTTGTATTGGGGTTCCCGCTGCTGGGGGCCGAGCCAATGGATGCGCGCGATCCGGTGACAGGTCTGCGCATGCAGATGCGCGTGATCGAAAAGATGCTTATTCAGGATGCGTTGAAACGGCATCGACACAATGTCGACGCCGTGCTTCAGGAGCTCGAACTGCCGAGACGTACGCTTTACCACCGCATGAAGGAGTTGGGAGTTGCTGCATAGATCGCAGCAACGGCTGGAGTCCAAAAAGCTGATGTCTCGGGGGTCATGTGATGGATCTTGATGAGGGGTTTGATGACGACCTGGACGAGGAGCGTGTTCCAAATCTGGGGATCGTCGCTGAAAGCATTTCGCAACTCGGTATCGATGTGTTGCTGTCAGGCGAGACCGGGACTGGCAAAGACACTATTGCCCAGCGCATTCACACAATGTCTGGCCGTAAAGGTCGCCTGGTTGCGATGAATTGCGCTGCGATTCCGGAGTCGCTGGCAGAGAGTGAGCTGTTTGGAGTGGTCAGCGGTGCGTACACCGGTGCTGACCGCTCCAGAGTCGGCTACATCGAAGCGGCACAAGGCGGAACGCTGTATCTGGATGAGATCGACAGCATGCCGCTCAGCCTGCAGGCCAAGCTGCTGAGGGTGCTGGAAACCCGAGCACTGGAACGACTGGGTTCGACATCGACGATCAAGCTGGATGTCTGCGTGATCGCTTCGGCCCAGTCGTCTTTGGATGATGCCGTCGAGCAGGGGAAATTTCGTCGGGATCTGTACTTTCGCCTTAACGTGTTGACACTCCAGCTGCCACCCTTGCGCACACAGCCTGAGCGCATTCTGCCCTTGTTCAAGCGCTTTATGGCCGCGGCTGCCAAAGAACTGGACGTCGCCTCTGCCGATGTCTGTCCGCTGCTTCAGCAGGTGCTGTTGGGGCATGAGTGGCCCGGCAATATCCGTGAGCTCAAGGCTGCTGCAAAGCGCCATGTATTGGGTTTCCCGGTGTTGGGTGTCGACCCGCAGAGTGAAGAACACTTGGCCTGTGGGCTCAAATCCCAGCTGAGGGCGATTGAAAAGGCCCTGATTCAACAGTCACTCAAGCGCCACCGTAACTGCATTGATGCGGCAAGCCTGGAGCTGGACATGCCACGCCGCACGCTCTATCGACGTATCAAGGAGTTGCAGATCTGATTTTTTGCAGAGCGCTGGAACCGATTTAAGGGTCGTTACCACCTATCTGTACCAAGCAATTACGCTGGTACAGACCAAGGGGTATCACGTTATGAGCATCATAAGTTCTCTGACTAACGCGGGTCGCGGTGTCGTTAACACAGTGGGTGGCGCTGCGCAGGGTATCAACAGCGTCAAGAGCAGCGCCGACCGCAACATTGCACTGACCAAAAACACGGGCAGCACTGACAGTATCGACGCTACCCGCTCGAGCATCAGTAAAGGTGATGCAAAAAGCTCCGAGCTTGACGGCACTGCGAACGAAGAGAACGGCCTGCTGCGTGAGACGAGCATGCTGGCGGGCTTCGAAGACAAGAAAGAAGCCCTTTCCAACCAAATCGTTGCGAGCAAGATCCGGAACTCGGTCGTCCAGTTCTGATTTCTTGAATGCCCCCTTCACACAGAGGGGGCTGCTACTTTGAGGAGGTTGTGATGCAGAGTCTCAGTCTTAACAGCAGCAGCACGCTGCAAAGCCCGGCGATGGCGCTCGTTGTGATCCGTCCTGAAACCGAGACAACCGGGCCGAGTACATCCAGCCGGGCGCTTCAGGAAGTGATTGCGCAGCTTGCCCAGGAGCTGACTCACAATGGTCAACTGGACGAGAGTTCGCCATTGGGCAAGTTGCTCGGCAAAGCGATGGCCGCAAGTGGCAAGGCTGGCGGCGGCCTCGAGGACATCAAGGCTGCGCTGGACGCGCTTATCCACGAAAAGCTGGGCGACAATTTTGGCGCTTCTGCCGACAACGCCTCGGATACCGGACAACCCGACTTGATGACACAGGTGCTCAATGGCCTGGCCAAGTCGATGCTGAATGTTCTTCTGACCAAGCAGGATGACGGAACTCGTTTTTCCGAGGACGACATGCCGATGCTGAAAAAGATCGCGGAGTTCATGGACGACAACCCCGCACAGTTTCCCAAACCGGACTCGGGTTCGTGGGTGAACGAACTCAAGGAAGATAACTTCCTCGACGGCGACGAAACAGCGCAGTTCCGCTCGGCACTCGACATCATCGGCCAGCAATTGGGCAGTCAACAGAATGCAGCCGGCGGTCTGGCGGGCGATAGCAGCGGTGGTGGCCTGGGCAGCCCTGTGAGCAATACGGAAAATTCGCCTGGTTCACTGGGTGATCCGCTTATCGACGCTAACACCGGCCCAGCCAGCAACAGCAATTCCAATGGTGATGTGGGCCAGTTGATCGGTGAGCTGATAGACCGGGGACTGCAATCGGTATTGGCCGGTGGCGGCTTGGGGACACCTGTGAGCACCGCCAATACTGCCCTTGTGCCTGGCGGCGAACAGCCGAATCAGGACCTGGGTCAGTTACTCGGTGGCTTGTTGCAGAAAGGTCTGGAAGCGACGCTTCAGGATGCTGGCCAGACCGGGACCGGCGTGCAGTCCAGCGCTGCTCAAGTTGCCTTGCTGCTGGTCAACATGCTGCTGCAAAGCACTAAAAACCAGGCTGCTGCCTGACTGATACCCGCCTGACGGAGAACTCAAGTGACCGTTTCCCACCTTGGTAATGTTAAAAACATCTCGCCGGAACTTGGGCAGGATGTGCCACAAGGGCTCGTTTCAGAACCTCCCCAGGCGGATGTCGATATCTTCACCGCCGCAACGCGCCCGGATAATGTTTCAAGCGGTGCACCGCTTTCCGAGCATATCGCCAGCGCGATTTCCGGCGGTCTGGGCGAAACCGAAAAAATGTCCCAGCAAGCCATGCGCTCCATGAAAAAGGCCTCGGGCAGCGGAGAGGCACTGGATATCGCGGCGATGACTCGCACATTGTCGCAATGCTCGCTGCAGACAGCGCTCACGACCAAAGTCGTCAGCAAGACTGCGCAGGCAATCGACAAGCTGACCAACCTGCAGTAGAGGTTCTCGTGAAATTTCTGAGCGCAGGGCTGCTGTTGTTTTGCATGTTGTTGCTTGGCGGGTGCAGTGATGAAACCGATCTTTTCACTGGCTTGTCCGAGCAGGACTCCAACGAGGTGGTTGCACGCCTTGCGGATCAGCACATCGATGCGCGCAAGCGCCTTGAAAAGACCGGTGTCGTGGTTACGGTCGCAACCAGCGACATGAACCGCGCCGTACGTGTGCTTAACGCTGCCGGCCTGCCACGCCAGTCGCGCGCCAGTCTGGGCGACATCTTCAAGAAAGAAGGGGTCATCTCGACTCCTCTCGAAGAGCGTGCCCGCTACATCTATGCCCTGTCTCAGGAGCTTGAATCCACGTTGTCGCAGATAGACGGTGTCATCGTGGCCAGAGTGCATGTGGTGCTGCCGGAGCGCATCGCTCCGGGCGAGCCGGTGCAACCTGCTTCCGCAGCCGTATTCATCAAGCACTCGGCTGCGCTGGACCCGGACAGTGTGCGTGGGCGTATTCAGCAGATGGTCGCCAGCAGCATCCCCGGCATGTCTGCGCAATCGGCAGAATCGAAGAAATTTTCCATCGTTTTTGTACCGGCCACCGAGTTTCAGGAAACGACGCAATGGGCCAGCTTCGGACCGTTCAAGCTCGACAGCGAAGAGTTGCCGTTCTGGCACCTGATGCTTTGGCTGGTACCGGCCGGTGTTGTCGTATTGCTGCTGATTATTGCGCTGCTGCTGCGCAGTGACTGGCGTGCCGCGCTGCTTCGTCGGATCGGGTTCGGCGCGCGGAGTCGCTCAACCGTACCGGCGCGTGCCTGATGGAGCTGATTGCCGAGGACCACTGGGTTCAATGGTGGTGCAACCCCTGGCAGTTTGCGCATCCGGACTGGCAAAGCCGTTTTGCCTTGAACTGCGGCCTGACACTCAGTGACTGTGATGGGCTGATAGCCAGTCGTCACAGCGTATTTTTGCAGAGTGTCGGCATTGAACCCGATCAACCGCCGATGCCTGCTGAGCCGGTGTTGCGCTGGCTGGCGCTGACACCTTTACAGCGTGAGCAGGCGCTGGATCTGGCCCGGCGCATCTGCTTTTGCCGAAATGAAAGCGATGGCGCTGACGGGCAATGGTGCTGGGCGCTGACCAAAGCGCTGCGTCCCGGCGTCTGGCTGGAACTTGCCAACGAAGACCCTCGCTTGCTGTTGGGGGCCTGGCTGGGGCCTGAGTATTGGTCGCGATTGCGTCTGGCCTGGGCGCCAGATGAGCTTCCCGACACCCCGTGCGAGGCACCCGAGAATAAACTTCAGACGATGTGGCAGGCCATTTTATGGCGTGTCACGGCGGTTTGAATTCGATCCGGTTCGCTCTGTATCAGGAATTCCCCATGCTCGCCAAACGCAGTATTACGCTGACTGCCACTGCGCTTCTGCCTGAACCTGTGCTGCGTCGTGAAGACATTGCCAACAGCCTGCTGGCTCGTGATGTTCTAGCCGACGCGCAGCGCCAGGCAGAGCAAATGCTGGTTCTCGAACAACAGAAGGCCGACCTTGTGCATCAGCAGGCGCTGGCCAGCTTCTGGGAAAACGCCAATGCGTTCCTCGCTGAACTGCAGGTGCAGCGTGAAGTGTTACAGCAGCAAGCAATGGCTGCCGTAGAGGAATTGCTCAGCGAGTCGCTTCGGCACCTGCTTGACGACACGACGCTGGCCGAGCGCGCCAGGGCACTGGTGAAAAATCTCGCGGCCAGTCAGCTCAACGAAGCGGTGGCGACCCTCAGCGTTCATCCCGACATGGCCGAGCCGGTCGCCGAGTGGCTGGCTGACAGCCGGTTTGCCCAATACTGGCAGCTTAAGCGCGACGCATCGCTGACCACCGAACGCCTGCGTCTGAGCGATGCCAATGGCGCGTTCGACATCGATTGGGCGACGCTGCGCAACGGGCTGGCAGGCCGTGACTCGTCTGCCTGAAACAGGCTCTTGCGCCGAAAATGGAACCGCTCCAGCCGTTTGCTCCACTCAAGGTTTGAACCTTCCTGCTGGAGTAAAAGGACATGATAAGTTTCAAATCTCTGCAAAATAACCTCGACAGCACGCTGAATCGCGCCTTGTCCGACGTGGATGACGTGCTTGAGGGTGGCAACGGACATTTCACTGCCGATGACATTGATGCCTTCGGTGAGGCAAGTCAGCAAGCCGCTGTCAGTTCCAACATCGCTGACCAGTGCCAGCAAGCCGGCTACAAAATGACCAAAAATGTCATCGATGGATTTCAGTGAGTTCGCTGAGGTCGTCGGCCAGTGGTGTGATCAGCGTCCAGCGACTGCGCTGGACTGCTGGGTCGACGACGCCAACGTCCGCCTGGAAGTGGTTGGTCATGGAATACGTTGCAGCATTGAGCTGCTCGATCCCTACGATGCCAATGACTCCCAACGCATCGAGGCGTTGCTCAGCCACGGGGGTGCCAGCCTTGCGTGTGCCTGTGATGGCGCCTTCGCCATTGATCCGCAGACCCGCTGCATAGTCCTGGTCACCTGGATACCCAACCCCTGCAACCTCGCCGATCTACTCGATCGCCTTGAAAGCCTGGCCAATCAGCGTGCGGCCTTGCTCAGCCTGATGCAGACCACCATTGGCGACATGACGCCCGCGATATCCGGGCGCACGACCCTCAATCACCGGCAACCGGGAGTTTGAAATGCGCAAGGCCTTGATGTGGTTGCCTTTATTGTTGATCGGGTTGACCCCTGTTACATGGGCGGTCACCCCCGAAGCCTGGAAACACACGGCTTACGCCTACGACGCCCGGCAGACTGAACTGACCACGGCGCTGGCTGACTTTGCCAAAGAGTTCGGCATGGCGCTGGACATGCCGTCCATTCCAGGAACGCTCGATGGCCGGATTCGTGCCCAGAGCCCGGAAGAGTTTCTCGACCGGCTTGGTCAGGAATACCACTTCCAGTGGTTTGTCTATAACGACACGCTCTACGTCAGCCCGTCCAGCGAACACACCTCGGCGCGCGTAGAAGTCTCATCCGATGCGGTAGATGACTTGCAGACGGCGTTGACCGATGTAGGCCTGCTGGATAAACGCTTTGGCTGGGGCGTCCTGCCTAACGAGGGTGTGGTGCTGGTTCGCGGCCCGGCAAAATACGTGGAACTGGTTCGTGACTACAGCAAAAAAGTCGAGACGCCGGAAAAGGGCGACAAGCAAGACATTGTTGTGTTTCCGCTCAAATACGCCAACGCGTCGGACCGGACCATTCGTTATCGTGATCAACAACTGACGGTAGCGGGTGTCGCCAGCATTCTTCAGGATTTGCTCGACACGCGTTCTCGCGGCGAAGCCATCAATGGCATCAACCTGTTGGGGCACGGTGGCGCAAATGCCGGACTCGCGGGTGGCGACGCGGACACTCAAAGCCTGCCTCTGGATTCCAGCGGCATCGATACCGGCGCCTTGCAACAGGGCCTTGATCGGGTGTTGAGCTATGGCAGCGGCAGCAAGAAATCCGGGAAAAGCCGTTCCGGTGGCCGCGCGAACATTCGTGTAACAGCCGATGTGCGCAACAACGCGGTACTGATTTATGACTTGCCGTCGCGCAAGCCGATGTACGAGAAACTCATCAAGGAACTGGACGTCTCACGCAACCTGATCGAAATCGATGCGGTGATCCTCGACATTGATCGCAACGAGCTGGCGGAGCTCTCCAGTCGCTGGAATTTCAACGCAGGCAGCGTCGGCGGAGGCGTCAACCTGTTCGACGCGGGCACCAGTTCGACGATGTTCATTCAGAACGCGGGCAAGTTTTCTGCAGAGTTGCATGCGCTGGAAGGCAACGGTTCAGCGTCCGTGATCGGCAACCCATCCATTCTTACCCTGGAAAATCAGCCGGCTGTCATTGACTTCAGCCGGACTGAATACATCACGGCGACGTCAGAACGCGTCGCCAATATCGAGCCCATCACCGCCGGGACCAGTCTGCAGGTGATCCCGCGTTCACTGGACCACGATGGCAAGCCTCAGGTGCAACTGATTGTCGACATTGAAGACGGCCAGATCGATATCTCCGATATCAACGATACGCAACCCAGTGTTCGCAAAGGCAACGTCAGCACCCAGGCCGTCATCGCCGAACATGGTTCTCTGGTGATCGGCGGTTTCCACGGGCTGGAAGCCAATGACAAGGTCCACAAGATTCCCTTGCTGGGCGACATTCCCTACATCGGCAAGCTGTTGTTCCAGTCCCGCAGCCGTGAACTGAGCCAGCGCGAACGTCTGTTCATTCTGACGCCGCGGCTGATTGGTGATCAGGTCAACCCGGCTCGCTATGTGCAAAACGGTAACCCGCATGACGTCGATGATCAGATGAAAAGGATCAAGGAGCGACGCGACGGTGGAGAGTTGCCGACCCGCGGCGATGTCCAGAAGGTCTTCACCCAGATGGTCGATGGAACTGCCCCCGTGGGTATGCGCACCGGCGAAACACTGCCATTTGAAACTGATAGCCTTTGTGATCCGGGCGCGGGGCTGACGCTCGACGCTCAACGTTCGCAGTGGTACGCCAGAAAGGATTGGGGTGTTGCGGTTGTCGTGGCGCACAACAATACCGACAAACCGGTACGTATCGACGAGAGCCGCTGCGGCGGTCGCTGGGTCATCGGTGTTGCCGCCTGGCCTCACGCCTGGCTGCAACCGGGTGAAGAGAGCGAGGTGTATATCGCTGTGCGCCAGCCACAGATATCGAAAATGGCGAAAGAGAGTCGGCCATCACTGCTCAAGGGAGCGAAACCATGAAGATCAGTAGCATTGCAGTTGTGCTGGTGCTGTTCGCTACCCTGTCGGGGTGTGCCACCCATGGATGTACGGGAGTTGCCTGCAAACGTCCGGACTCCACAAACCGCGAACTGGTCATCTGGTGGCCGCCGGACATGCGCGACGGTCTGGACGACCAGGACCACGAGCGGGATTACACAGTCGTGAAGTTAAAGGATTAGAAATGATTGAGGTAAAGGAAAAAGCGGCGTTCTACTACAACGTCGCTGCCCAAAGTCCTGCTGTCTGGCCGGTGGCAAACGGAGTGTCCTTCGTCAGTCGGCGCGAGCATCATGACTGGGGCATCGCGCTGCACATCGAAGGGCGTGCGCTGCGTCCCGAGCAACTGAGAGAGGCGCTGCAAATGAGGTTCTCAGAGGCCGAGCGGTTCCGTAACTACTTTCTGTTTCTGGATGTACAGCGTGATTTTGTAGTGTGGCATGCCGTAAGCGACGCGCCGGATGCCGTCACCAACCTGGATGACATACGGCGACATGAGTTGATGCTGGCAGGCCTGGAACACCTGGCTTAGGCAATTCTGCCAGCATGAAAGAAGACCGANNNNCTTTTTTTGGGGCAACTGAAAGAGGCAAGCTACAAGGTAAGCGTTAAGCGTCCGGGCATCACACCTTGCGTGATGAAACCGGTTGGCACTTAGAGGTTTTTCCTGGTTTCTCGATTCGGAGCCGCAGCGCGTCAAAGTCAGTTCAGGCTTGGGCAGATAGCTCACGCAGTGCTCGCCTGATAACCCCCCCGCCCGGGGATTAGCCGAGTGCTCCCCCTGAGGTACTGTGTCAAACTATGTCGTTTTTACCCGTAGCTCCTGGTTTCGTTAG
>NZ_LJQT01000164.1:0-14610 GCF_001400515.1 Pseudomonas meliae
CGCCAGGACTCAGCCGTCACCAAGGTCGCAATTTGCGTCGTCTGTACCATCGGGATCGAAAAGCATTTCTGCCTTAACAACTAGCAGACAAGGCATGACTTCGCGTCGCGGCTGCCATATGAGGCAAGGAGCATCACGCGTAATAATCGATCTCGCTGCTGCCGATCACGCGCGCAGCCGGCTGGCTGACCGGAACAGCGGCATCGACGCCTGCAATTTCATCCGGAGTGTCGCCTGAGCTCACGCCATTGCCACGACCGTTGCGCTGGGCACGGCTGGCCTGCTCTTGAGCCTGTTGCTGGGCCTGCTGTTGCGACTGGTCGGAAACGTTGACGTCGACGTTGCCAAGCCCCTGCTGAACGAACGACTCACGCAACCTCGACATCTGGCTTTCCAGTGCGTCACGCACGCCCATATGGGCGCTCATGAACGTTACCTGGGTCTGCTGCTCAGGTGCCATGTTGATGCGAATGTCCAGACGTCCGAGTTCGGCGGGCTCCAGCTTGATATCGGCGGTTTTGAGGTTCTGGCTCGACAGGTACATGACGCGGTCGACAATGCCTTCGGTCCAGCCGCTTTGGTGCATGGCCAACGGCTGATTCATCAACGGCGCTGCGGCAGGTGCTGCCGCAACACGGGCCGGTTGCGCGGCCTGGCTCAGCGCAGCGAGGCGATCGGCAAAGTTGTCGACGCGCGTGTCGCCCGCGGCGCTTTTGACATCCTTCAGTCCTTCGCCGATCAAGCCGCTGAACGACTTGTCACTGCTTTCCGTGCTGCTGTCCTCCGAGGGAAGCTGCTCGCTCAGGGCCGACAGGTTATTGACGAGATTCTGGTTTGGATCGGCCTCTGCGTTGGTCGGCGTTGCTTTGTTGGCAGCATGGGTATTCTGCGCAGCCAGCTGCGTTTTGGCGTTGGCATTCTCCAGCGCCAATTGCACTGCATCCAGACCATCAAGCGGATCGGCGTCCGGATTGAATGCTTCTTCAGTCGCTGCGGGCGGAGCAGCCTGAGTGACCGTGAGCACGGTAGCTACGGGCGCAGCCGTGGCGTCAGGGCTTTGTGGTCTGGCGACCGGCAACGCAGGCGCTTGAGCAGCCATCGCCTGCAACGCCGGGTCAAGCACCGGATCGACAATCGCCAGCCCTTCAGTCAATGCAGAGTCGGCAGATGCCTGTGCGTCATCCTGCTTTGAACCGGCACTGGCAGCATCATCCTCAGCGGCAGTCGATCGGGTTGGCAAATCATTGCCGCTATCGGCAACACTCGACGTGTCAGCGGCATTGGCCTGATCACTGGCAGGCTTGTCCTTGCCGGCGGCAACCTTGTCCTTGTCAGGCGCAGCCTTGTCCTTGTCAGGCGCAGCCTTGTCGCGAGCCGGCTTGACCGGCGCATCATCACGCGACGGAACGGCATCCTTCGCCTGTTTGGCATAGACATTGGAAAAGCTGGAGGCCCCGTCTTTGCTGCTGTCAGCAGACTTGACCGCATTATTGGCCGTACCGGACCTTGAGGTCGCAGTGCTTGTGGCCTGAAGAAGCGCATTGGTAGCGAGGGGCATTTCGGTCTCCGCATAAGCTGCTGGTTATCGCCTTACCAGAACACTGAGCAATATGCGGGCCAACCTTCCACACCCACTTCAAGGGTTGCCGAATAAAGGAAGATCGGGGATCTGGAAATCAGTGATCAGCTGACAAACAACTGCCGCTCTGCGTTAAACAAACCGCGAATAGTCATGTATTCGCTGTCGATTTTACCGATCAACTCTGTCAGACCTGTGAACAACTGCTGACGGGACTGCTCTTCCAACTGACGACACAACTCGGAAAGTTGCAAGGCACCCATATTGGCGCTGCTGCCCTTGAAACTGTGCGCGGTGAGGCTCAATTCCTGAAAGTCAGGATGGCTGACTTGAACAGCAAGACGCAGTTGCGCGATACGCTGCTCGGAATCCTTGAGGAACACATCCAGCAAGGTCGGATATTCGTCCTCCATGACTTCCTGCAAGGCATTCAGCACGCTGTAATCCAGATGAATCGACACTTGTTCACTCCTTGATCAAGACTCCAGGGGGGATTATGCCACTCCCTCCCAGGAAAATTCCACGCAGGCCGTCCTGCCATCCGCGGACCATCGAGCCTCACGACTCAATTTCACACACCAGGCGGAGCCCGCGACCATACAGCTCATTGCCCGCAGGTATCTGCATCCGGACTTTTTCAATATCAAATCCCTGACCACTGTCCTCCACGCTGAGGGTCAGCCGACCACCCGCTGCGACCGGCTCGACCCGCACAGTCACGCGGATAAACCCGGTCTGAAGCATGCCAAGCCGCTCGGCGCGCTGCTGATAATACAGGGCGAAACCTGCTGCATCATGCTTTAGCGCCGAATCCAGCCCTAGTACACCATGTTCCAGCGCATTGCTATAAAGCTCGCCGAGCACCATGTGCAATGCAGCACCCTGATTGCGCAGGCCATGAACTTCAAGCAGCAACTGCAAGACGTACGGCAACGGGTTGAAGCGCCTCAGGGTCGAAGCGCGAAACACGAAGCTGGCCGACCAGTCCAGTGGGCTGGAGGCACCGCTGTCCGAATAGGTCAGGGCAGGCAGACTCTGCAATGGCTCATCGACGGCGCTGATTTCCAGCAGACTGACATCGTCACGTGCCTTGCCACCAAAATCGTTGAGCGCTACGAGAATTTCCTCGATCAGCAAATGCGGCTCGCGGTTGGTAGAAAGCACCTGGCGCAAACGCTGCGCACCGAACAGTTCGTCGTTGTTGTTGCTGGTGTCGAGCACCCCGTCGGACAGCAGGAAGATGCGATCGCCCAGCGCCAACGGATAGACCTCGGTGCGTGCATCGAAAGCATCGACACTCAGCACGCCCAATGGCAGGTGACTGGAAGCCAGCGGCACAGCTCACCCTGCGCGCCACGCAACAGGTAGCCGTCCGGCAAGCCCCCGCTCCAGACCTCGACCTGCCGTTGTGCAAGGTTGATACAAAGCAGCGTTGCACAACAGAACATGTCGACGGGGAGGATGCGTTTGAGCTTGGCGTTCATTTCACGAAGGATTTCAACCAAGCCGTAGCCCTTGGCGGTCATGCCGTAGAACACCTCGGCAAGCGGCATCGCCCCGACGGCAGCCGGCAAGCCGTGCCCGGTGAAATCCCCAAGCAGGACCTGCATGTGCCCGGCCGGCGTGTAGGCGGCCAGCATCAGGTCGCCGTTGAACAAGGCATAAGGAGACTGCAAATAGCGGATATTGCCAGCCCCAAGGCAACCGGCGTGGGCAATCTGATCGAACACCGCCTTGGCGACACGCTGCTCGTTGAGCAGGTACTCGTGGTGCTTGCTGATCTGGTCACGTTGTTGACGGACGGTTTCGTGCAACACCCGCAAGCGGTTCATGGCATTGAGTTTGGCGGCCAGCACCAGCGGGTTGTAAGGCTTGGACATGAAGTCGTCGCCACCGGCATCCAGACAGCGTGCAAGCGCTTCGCCTTCAGTCAGCGAGGTGAGGAAGATAATCGGCACCAGCGACTCACCACTCATCGCCTTGATCCGTCGCGCCGCTTCAAAACCATCCATGACCGGCATCATGGCGTCCATCAGGATCAAATGCGGGCTTTCGGCCTTGAAGATGGCCACAGCCTCGACACCATTGCCAGCACTGAGAACCCTGTGACCCTGCCGCGCAACGATGGTTGAAAGCAGCAACCGGTCACTGGCACTGTCATCGGCGATCAGAATGCACAGTTTTTTCGGGGATGACTGCACTGGGTATGCTCAGTTCGAACAACTTCGAGAAATTGGAAATAGCCAGAATCTTCAGTACATCAGGCGTGCAATTGACAAGGTGCACCACCGCTTTATCGCCACCGGCATGGTCGCGTAACAGCAACAGCATCCCCAACGCAGAACTGTCCAGGTAATGCGTGCCCCGCAGGTCGACCACATAGTTCAGCGTCTGCGGGTAATCCTCGTAGGCTGCGCGAAACGCCTGATGGGATTGAAAATCAAAGCGCCCCTCGATGTAAAGGGTCAGCGTCTGGCCATCGGCAGAGCGTTCGGAAGTGACTGTCATGAGAAACCTCGAGGTGTTTCATCACCGATGACATTGATAGCGTAGACCAGCCAGAGAAATCACCGCGGGTCTGATTGAGTCAAACGTCAGAATTGTTCGTGACGAGGTAGACGCTGCGACAACTCGTCGAGCAATTTCTGCTCCCGCTTGTCCTCCAGTCTGCGTGCTTCATCCATATAACGCTGCACCAGCTTGCGCAAGCCTTCAACCCGCGCATAACAATCCTGCCAGGCGCTACGCGCCCTATCGAGATTGGCCTTGTGCCACTCAAGACTTTTGTATTGCTGGGCAACAGCGACATCGAGCTGACTGAGAAAGCGCTGATAACCCAGCAACCACTGCCCGGAAACCCCAGCGCTGCCGCGTTGCAACCATTGCTGCTGATAATCCTGACGAAACTGGTCAAGTTCCTGCAGCTTGTTGTTGGCCAGATTGACCTGCCCCTGAAAATGCCCAAGCCGCTGAGCCGCCGTTCGCTCGGCGGCTTCCGCCATCTCGACCACTGGCGCCAGACGCGCCGCTCGACTCTGAGCCATAGGCTATCAGCCGCCAGGTGCCGGTGCGAATATAGACGCCAGCGCCTCGCCACTGCCTTGCATGCTTTCGTTGTCTCGCAGGCCCTGGCGCTGATAGCGCACCAACACCGGGTGCAACGCAATCGCCATGTCGGTCTCGCGATCGCCACCCGCGACATAGGCGCCCACGCTGATAAGGTCGCGAGTCTGCTGGTAACGCGACCACAACTGTTTGAAATGCTGCGCACGCGCCATGTGCTCGGGGCTGACCACCGCAGGCATGACCCGACTGATGGAAGCTTCGATATCGATGGCCGGGTAATGACCTTCTTCAGCCAAACGCCGGGACAGCACGATGTGACCGTCGAGCACACCCCGCGCGGAGTCGGCAATCGGGTCCTGCTGGTCATCGCCTTCCGACAGCACCGTGTAAAAGGCCGTGATGGAACCACCACCCGCCTCGGCATTGCCTGCGCGCTCCACCAGCTTGGGCAGCCGGGCGAACACAGAGGGCGGGTAGCCTTTGGTGGCTGGCGGNCGCCGATGGCCAGGGCGATTTCCCGCTGAGCCTGAGCAAAACGGGTCAACGAGTCCATCAGCAGCAGGACATTCTTGCCCTTGTCACGAAAGTATTCGGCGATCCGCGTGCAATACATGGCAGCGCGCAGCCGCATCAGCGGCGCATCATCGGCTGGCGATGCAACCACCACCGAGCGCTTCAGACCCTCTTCGCCAAGAATATGCTCAATGAACTCCTTGACCTCACGACCCCGCTCACCGATCAGGCCGACGACGATGATGTCCGCCTCGGTGAAGCGCGTCATCATGCCCAGCAGCACACTCTTGCCCACACCAGTACCGGCAAACAACCCAAGACGCTGGCCGCGGCCAACCGTCAATAAACCGTTGATGCAGCGAATGCCGACATCCAGCGGCTGGCTGATGGGGTCACGCTTGAGCGGGTTGATGGTCGGGCCATCCATCGGCACCCAGTCTTCAGCCTTGATCGGCGAGCGGCCGTCCAGCGGCCGGCCCGCGCCGTCAAGCACGCGGCCCAGCATGCTCATGCCCATCGGCAGGCGACCGGTATCGGCCAGCGGCACCACCCGCGCGCCGGGCGCAATGCCCGCCACGCTGCCGACCGGCATCAGAAACACCTTGCTGCCAGAAAACCCCATCACTTCAGCCTCGACTTCGACCGGGTGATGACTGTCATCGTTGATGACCACGCAACGGCTACCCATCGCCGCACGCAGGCCCTCGGCCTCAAGCGTCAGGCCAACCATACGCAGCAGGCGACCCTCTACTACCGGCTGGGCAGGCAGACTGATCGACTCGGCATAGGAACCGAGGCGTTTGCCGAAACTGGTGCGATCAAGGCGCATTGAGCGTGTCCGCGTCAGATTCGGCTGCACTGGAAGCCTTGCCGGGCGCAGCCTCCAGCTCGACGCTGAGGTCCGCCGCAGCCGGATGCGTCACCTGCTCATGCAACTGGTCATGCATTTTGGAAATAGCCAGGGCGATTCGCGTTTCGACACTGGCATCAATACGACTGTGCTCAGTTTCGATACGGCAACCACCCGGCAGCAAGTCTTCGTCTTCGACTATTTTCCACGACTCTTCATGACGCTCGCGCATGGCCTTGACCAGCAGGAAGTCCTGAGGATTGATGAAAATTCGCAGGTTCTGCGCACCCATCGGCAATAGCTTGAGGGCATCGCGCAACACGCTGGCGATCTGCCCGGAATCAGTGACCAGTTCGCGCTGAATGACCTGCCGCGCGATGTGCTCGACCAGATGAATGACGGCCTTTTCGATCTGTGTGTCCTGCTCGGCGATAGGTGCCAACAGGTGGCCCATCAGTTGTTCCAGGCTGGCGACCTTGGCCGCAAGAACGACTTCCGCTTCCTGGCGCACTTTTAGCTGGGTGCTGTGAAAGCCTTCCTTTTCACCGGTGGCGAAGCCTTCGTTCCACGCCTCCTGGCGGATGCTTTCCAGCTCCTCCAGGGTCAACGGCTGAACTTCGTCCAGCGGTACTTCTTCCATCTCGGCCGGTTCATCGACCGGTTCCGGTTCGGGCTCAGGCTCGGGTTCCACATGTGGATCGAAGCTGGGCAACGCCCAGATATCGAGTAACCCGGCGTCCTTGGCGCGAATGAGGTCGCTGGCCGATTCTTTATTGGAACTGGACATGAGTCGGCTGAATCCTTAGATCATTTCCTCGCCACCCTTGCCACCGAGTACGATCTCGCCGGCCTCGGCCATACGACGCGCAATAGTGAGGATTTCTTTCTGGGCGGTTTCCACATCGCTGACACGCACCGGACCTTTTGCTTCCAGGTCGTCGCGCAACAGTTCGGCGGCACGCTTGGACATGTTCTTGAAGATTTTTTCCTTGATCGCCTCGTCCGAGCCCTTGAGCGCCAGTACCAGCACGTCCGAGGATACTTCGCGCAACAGCGCCTGAATACCGCGGTCGTCCACGTCGGAGAGGTTGTTGAAGACAAACATGAGGTCTTCGATCTGTACCGAAAGGTCTTCGTCGACCTCGCGGATCGAATCCATGAGCGCGCCTTCGATGGAACTGTCGAGGAAGTTCATGATGTCGGCTGCACGCTTGATACCACCCAGGGTGGTACGCGACGTGTTGGCGTTACCGGAGAACTGCTTCTCGAGAATCTGGTTAAGCTCTTTGAGCGCTGCTGGCTGCACCGTATTGAGCGAAGAAACGCGCAGGATGATATCCAGACGGACCTTGTGATCGAAATGCCCAAGCACCTCGCCCGCCTGGTCGGCGTCAAGATAAGCCACCACGATGGCCTGAATCTGCGGGTGCTCGAAACGGATCACGTCGGCTACGGCACGCGGCTCCATCCACTTAAGGCTGTCCAGACCGCTGGTGTTGCCACCCAGCAGGATCCGGTCGATCAGGCCGTTGGCCTTGTCTTCACCGAGTGCCTGGGTCAGCATCTTGCGGATATAGCCATCGGAACCGACACCAAGGCTGGTCTGATCGCCGACGATGTCGACGAACTCGCTCATGACCTCTACGACCTGCTCGCGATGCACGTTGCGCATCTGAGCCATCGCTACGCCCACTTTCTGGACTTCCTTGGGACCCATGTGCCGGAGCACCTGAGCAGCGTCGGTTTCGCCAAGGGAAAGCAGCAGCACTGCGGCTTTCTCGACTTTGGAGAGTTTGGCTACCATGGCTCGATCATTCATCAGTGTTAATCCACTCTTTCACGACCTGGGCCACACGACCCGGGTCCTCGGCCACCAAGCTCTTGATTGCGTTCAGCTGTGCGTCATAACCCTCGGTCGGGCTAGGCAGCAGAATACTTTGCGGGCCACCCAGGCTGACGCGGTCGTTGGACAACTCGCCATCCAGGCCGCCCATGCCACCCAGCTCGGCGTCGCCACCGAAACCGGCCAGTTCCTTGCTCTTGCCGGTGGTGATGTTGGTCAACACCGGACGCAACACGCCGAACACCAGGATCAGGATGAAGATCACACCCACCGCCTGTTTGACGATGTCCCAGAACCACGGCTGCGAGTAGAACGACGCCTCTGGCAACACTTCAGCGCGCTCGCTGGAGAATGGCACGTTGATCACGCTGACGCTGTCGCCGCGGCTGGCGTCGAAACCGACGGCATCCTGCACCAGACGGGTAAAGCGAGCCAGGTCCGCCGCGCTCCACGGAGCACGAGTGACTTCGCCGTTGGCGGCGTTGGTCTTGACCATGTCGTCGACTACCACCGCAACTGACAGACGAGTCAGACGGCCCTGCTGCTGCTTGGTGTGACTGATCGAACGGTCCAGCTCGAAATTCTTGGTCGACTGCACGCGTTTGTCGGCAGGGTAAGGAGCCAACGCCGGCTGACCGGTCGCCGGGTCCATGATCTGTTGACCATTGGCATCCAGCAGCGGTTGGCCTGGAGCGATAGGGCCGGCAGCACCGGCAGCACCGGCAGTTGCATTCTGCGGAGCCGTAGCAGGACCTGGCGGCTGGTTGCTCAACGCGCCCGGAACGCCGCCCGTGCTTGAACTGCTGGAGCGCTGTTCGTTGACCGACTGCTCGCTGCGCAAGGCAGGCTGGTCAGGGTTGAAGCTTTCGGCGGTCGATTCGACGGCGCTGAAATCGACCACTGCCGAGACCTCAGCCTTGTAGCGATCATTGCCCAGAATCGGCTGCAGAATGTTCTGCACACGCTGGGTCAGCATGCCTTCCATGCGACGGCTGTAGTCGAACTGCTTGCCGGCCATGGTCAGTTCGGAGTTTTCCGCCTGATCGGACAGCAAAGCGCCCTTCTGGTCGACAACGGTGATCTGCGACTTGCTCAGCTCGGGAACACTGGTGGCCACCAGGTTGATAATGGCCATAACCTGGCTGGGCTCCAGCGAGCGGCCAGCATACAGCTCGACCAGTACCGAAGCGCTTGGCTTGCGGTCGTCACGGACAAACACCGAACTCTTCGGAATCGCCAGGTGCACACGGGCACCCTTGACGTTGTTCAGGGCGGAGATGGTACGTGCCAGTTCGCCTTCCAGACCACGACGATAACGCGTGGCTTCCATGAACTGACTGGTCCCCAGGCCCTGATCCTTGTCGAGGATTTCGAAACCGATGTTGGCGTCGTTCTGTACCACGCCTGCCTGCGCCAGCTGGATACGCGCACGCTGCACATCATCGGACTTGACCAGCAGCGCGCCGGAATTGGGTTCGACGGTGTAGTTGATATTCGCCGCAGTCAGGGTGTCCATGATCTGCTTGCTGTCCATGCCCGCCAGGCTGCCATAAAGCGGACGATAGTCAGGCTGCTGGGACCAGAGCACCACGGCAAAGCCGATGGCCACGCTCGCGGCAAGACCGACCATGAGGCCGATCTGACGCAGCATGGTCATTTCGGAAAGGTTTTCCAGAAAAGACAAACCGAACAACGGTTTCTTATCGGAAGCGCCCGCTCTTGCTGGAACGGGATCGGCAGTTGCTTCGGCCATGACTCAGTACGTCCCTTAAACCGGCATCTGCATGATGTCTTGATAAGCTTGAACCAGCTTGTTACGCACCTGGGTCAACGCCTGAAAAGACACGCTGGCTTTCTGCGACGAAATCATGACGTCGGTCAGATCCACGCCGCTCTTGCCGATTTCAAATGCATTGGCCAACTGGCTGGAGGCCTGCTGGGTCTGCGCGACCTTGTTGACGGCCTGGCCAAGCATGTCGGCAAAGCTGCTGGCGCCGGCTTCCTGCGCGCCGGACACGGGCTTGGGTGCAGACATCGCATCCATCTGCATGGCCCGCATATCCAACATCAAGCGATTAAATTCAACACCTTGGCTCATGGACGTTTCTCTCGTAAGGCCCGCAAATTTTTGACACTGATTCAGCGGGTACAGAAGACATAGCAACAACGGTGCCAGCTAGATGGCGGCTATTTGCCACACCAAATGGGAATGCCATGTTGCCCGACATCAAATCACTCCAGACCTCCCGTATTCATGGGGGTATCCGGATATTTCCGGCTTGCGCCGTTTATACGAATATTCAGTGACCGGCGATCACAACCACCGATCAGCGCCACCGGTTCAGGTAGCGAACAGATAGGCTTCCACATCCATCCCGGCATCGCGCATCTGCGCCAGCTTGTAACGCAAGGTACGCGGGCTGATACCCAGGCGCTCGGCGGCCTCCTTGCGACGACCGCGCTCCGCACGCAGCGTGTCAATAATCATCTGAAACTCGCGACGCCTGAGGTCATCACCCAGTGCACCGACAGATTCCGCATTGGCACCGGCACCTGCATTATCAGGCGAGGATGTGACAGGCAAAGACGGCACCGCCTCCACCACCGCAGCGGCTGGAAGACTTGTCACCGGCCCGGACAGACAGAAATCCTGCGCCTGTATCACCCCGCCCTGCTGCAGAATCAAGGCCCGCTGCACGGCGTTGTCCAGCTCACGCACATTGCCAGGCCAAGGGTAGCTGACCAGACACTGCTGCGCCTCGGCAGAAAGACGAACCGGCGCGTGCTTCATTTTATTGACGTGCTTGGTCAAAAGCCGCTCGGCCAATGGCAGAATATCGGCAGTCCTTTGACGCAGCGCCTGCCAGGCCAGTGGAAACACCGACAGGCGATAAAACAGATCTTCACGAAAGCGCCCCGCCGCCACTTCACCCGCAAGATCGCGGTTGGTGGTGGCCACGACACGAATATCCAGAATGATCGGCTTGCGCGCTCCGACACGCTCGACTTCACGCTCCTGCAGCACGCGCAACAGTTTGGCCTGCAGCCCCAGCGGCATTTCAGAAATCTCGTCGAGCAGGATTGTCCCGCCGTCAGCCTGCTCGAACTTGCCGGCCTGCGCGGCAATGGCGCCGGTAAACGAGCCCTTTTCATGACCGAACAGCGTCGCTTCCAGCATATTGTCCGGAATCGCAGCGCAGTTGATCGCAATAAAAGGCTTATCGGCACGCGGAGAATTTTGATGAATGAAACGCGCCAGCACTTCCTTGCCTGTGCCGGACTCACCGGAGATGAGCACAGTGGAGTCGCTCTTCGCCACACGGCTGGCCAGGTTCAATAACTGGATACTGGCGGGTTCAACAGCAATCGGCCCGTCGCGCTCGGCAGGCTCCAGACGACCCAGTGCATGTCGTGCAACCAATGCAATCAGGGCCTTGGGCTCGAAAGGCTTGACCAGATAATCGGCCGCGCCCTGACGCATGGCATCGACCGCGCGATCAACGGCGCCGTGAGCGGTCATCAGCAATACCGGCAGTTGCGGATGCCGACTGCGCAACAGGCTCAGCAACTGATGACCGTCCATGCCCGGCATGTTGACGTCGCTGATCACCAGACTGAACGGTTGCGCCTCGGCTGCGACCAACGCCTCTTCAGCAGAGCCGACCGCTTGGTATCCATAGCCAGCCAATTCAAGGGTTTCCCCAAGGGCCTCGCACAGCGAACGGTCGTCCTCGACCAACAGCACGTTGATCGACATCAGTTGTTACCCATCGAGCTGAAAGCCGGAATCAATGGCAAGCTGACAATTGCACAGGTGCCACGACCGACCCGCGACAGATAATGCACACCGCCCTGATGCGCACGCGACACCGCCGTCACCACAGCCAGACCAAGCCCGGTGCCGGTGGTCTTGGTGGTGAAAAACGGCTCGCCGATACGCGCCAGCGCAGCCTTGTCCATACCACTGCCATTATCGCTGAAGCATATGCGCAACACATTGCCGCGGCTGTACACATGAACTTTCAGCAGTGTCCGGCCAGCACTGGCCTGGATGGCGTTTTCAATCAGGTTGAGCAACGAACCGACCAACGTGTCGCGATTGCACAGCAACTCGCCTTCAATACTGTCGCACTGCCAACGCACCGGTACGCCCTGCACATGGGTGACCGCAGCGTTTTGCAAAGCCTGAAACAAGGCAACGGGCGTCAGGCGATCCGTCAGCGGCAACTCGCCACGGGCAAACACCAGCATGTCGCGAACCTGATGCTCGAGCTCATGCAGACGATCCTTGAGCCGTGCGGCAAAGCGCTGCTGGGTTTCCACCGGCAATTCCTGCTCGGTCAGATGACTGGCGTAGATCATCGCGGCCGACAACGGTGTACGAATCTGATGCGCCAGAGAAGCGACCATCCGACCCAGCGATGACAAGCGCTCGTGACGCGCCAGTTGCTCCTGGAGGTGGCGGGTTTCGGTCAAGTCATTAAGCAGCACCAACTGCCCGGGTTCAGCGTCCAGCGAGCGGGTTGCAATGGAAAGCCTGCGGCCGTCCTTGAGCGAGACTTCGTGGCCATCGTCTTCACGCGGGGCAAAACACCGACTGATGACGTGACGCCAGAGCATGCCCAGCAAGGGCTGGCCCAGCAGATCGATTGCCGCAGGATTGGCTTCACGCACTACGCCCATGCCATCAATCACGATTACGCCACCGGGGAGCAGATCAAGCAGGTTTTGCAGGCGGTTGGCCAGCCGCTCCTTTTCCGCCAGCTCTTGCAGGCGCTGGGCACCGGCATGGGCCAGCTCGCCCTTGAGTTCAGTGACACGCGCTTCGAGCAGACCATAGGAGTCGGTCAATTGCGCCGACATTTGATTGAACAGCGAGAACGCCTGCTCAAGCCCCTGACGACTTTCCAGCTCCGGGGAGTATTGAGCCTGAGCAGATAGGGCGGAAGTCAGTTGGGCGGCCTGGGACATAGTTCATCTCTCTCGTGGCGAACCGTCAGTAAACGGTGTGTTGAGAGGGACTTTGCAATCCTCGTGCCGAAAAAAACCCCCTGAAAATTCAGGGGGTTGATTTTTGGCGCCACAGACAGGCGTCAATCATCTGCCTGTTCATCACCTTCGCGACGGCTCATACCGTACTTGCGCATCTTCTCGACCAGCGTGGTGCGACGAATCCGTAAACGCTCTGCAGCACGGGCAACAATACCGTTGGCGTCGTCGAGCGCCTGCTGAATCAGACCCTGCTCCAGACCACCCAGATAGTCTTTCAGGTCCAGACCTTCAGGCGGCAGCATTGCGCCCGACGCGAAATTCGGCGTGTTGCTGTTGATGGCGACGCGCTCTTCGATATCGCTGCGCATGCTGTCGACCATCTGCTCGTCTTCGTCGTCGACATAGCGGAATTTCTTCGGCAGCTCGGCCACGCCGATCACGCCGTACGTGTGCATGATCGCCATGCGCTCGACCAGGTTGGCCAGCTCGCGAACGTTGCCCGGCCAGGCATGACGACACAGCGACATGATGGCGGCGGAGTTGAAACGAATCGAGCCGCGCTTTTCGTGCTCCATGCGCGAAATCAGTTCGTTCATCAACAGCGGAATATCTTCGACACGCTCGCGCAACGGTGCCATCTCGATGGGGAACACATTGAGACGGTAATAAAGGTCTTCGCGGAAGCTGCCAAGCTCGATCATGTTTTCGAGATTCTTGTGCGTCGCGGCAATGATGCGCACGTCGATGCTCTGCGTCTTGTTGCTGCCCACGCGCTCGAAAGTGCGCTCCTGCAACACGCGCAGCAACTTGACCTGCATGGGCAGCGGCATGTCACCAATTTCATCGAGGAACAGCGTACCGCCGTTGGCAAGCTCGAAACGGCCGGCACGACTGGTGATTGCCCCGGTAAACGCGCCCTTCTCATGCCCGAACAACTCGCTTTCGAGCAGCTCGGCCGGAATGGCACCGCAGTTGACCGGCACAAACGGCGCATCGCGGCGCTTGGAGTGATAGTGCAGGTTGCGCGCTACCACTTCCTTGCCAGTCCCCGACTCACCAAGAATCAAAACGCTGGCGTCAGTGTCAGCGACCTGCTGCATCATCTGCCGCACATGCTGAATCGCGCGACTGGTCCCCACCAGGCTGCGGAACAGGTTCGGCTCACGATGACGCCCACGCTCACGAGCCTGGTCGTACATCTCGCGATAGACCTGGGCACGGTGCAGGGAATCGAGCAGCTTGCTGTAGCTGGGCGGCATTTCAAGCGCGGAAAGAACCCGCCTGCGCAGATCCTCCGGCAGCTCGACAGAAGAATTTTCGCTCATAAGCAGCACAGGAAGGAACTCATCCCATGCTGCGATGGTCCTAAGAAGCCCTTGAAGGCTGCCCGGAGCACTTACGCTACCGACCAGCACACAAAGGACTTCTCGCGGAGATGCCAGAGAGCCGACCACCTGCTGCCAGTCCTGGCTTGAACAGGAGAGGTTTTCTTCGCCAAGAAAATTCAGGATAACCGCCAGATCCCGGCGGCGCTGGCTATCGTCATCGATTAGCAGAATCTTGATTTCACGCCACATGCAATAGCAACTTCCCTAGTCAACTCAATGCCCATGATTGGGGGGCAGCTTGGCATCTCAGCCGTATAAACCTTGAGACGCCAGAAAATAGTAAACATCACTAGTTAAGTCAAAAAAACGAACACAGTCAAATTTATGGCGAAATTCTTGTCGAACAATAAAAATGACAATTAAGGAGGCGCTGATTTAT